>NZ_CEXFHW010000107.1:0-13724 GCF_982640115.1 Quisquiliibacterium sp.
GCAAGAGCGCGCGCCAGCCGTTCTGCGACGGTTCGCACAAGGACACCGCCATCACCCCGGTGCCCTACAAGGCCGAGCAGGACGGCAAGGTCTGGTTCTGCGGCTGCAAGCAGAGCGGCAGGGGCGCGCTGTGCGACGGCGCGCACAAGGCGCTCTGACGCCTGCCGACCCGAGCCCCGGCTCGGCGCCATGAACCCGTGCCCCGGCGTGTCACGCCGGGGCTCAGTGCACCGCGTCGATCGCCGCCTGCGTCATCGGCGGCATCGGGGCGTCCAGGGCCGTGCACAGGGTGCGCAGCGCGCTCGCGGCACGCCAGTCCACCTGCCGGCTGCCGACATCCCAGGCGGCTGCTGCGCAGGCCTTGACCAGTGCCGGCTTGGCAAGCGGCATCAGCTGGTTCAGGCGCTCGAGCGCCGGGCCCAGCGACGAGGGTGTCAGCGCGCCGAGCGGCTGGAGCACCGGCGCCATCCCTTCCAGAAACACGCGCCCCTCGGCGAAGGCCTCGCTCGCCGGTCGGGAGCTGCGCAGGTGCGCGATCAGCGACAGCACCAGCGCCGCCTCATCGGGCAGCTCGCGCAGCGAGCGGTGGATCGGCCGCACGCGCGCCCGCGATGCGCTGCCGATCCGGCGTCGCAGCGTGGTCAGGAGCAGGAACTCGGGCAGGCTCATGCGCCCGTCCGCGGCGATGAGCGCGTCGGCGATGCGCAGCAAGCCGTCCGACTCGGCGAGCGAGAGCTGCTGCAGGGCCGGCATCGCGAGGTCGAGCAAGGGCAGTCGCCCGCCGGGGGGCAGGGCGGCCACGGCGGCGTGCAGCGCGCCCAGCGCATCGCCGGCGCTCGCGCCGAGGGCGTCGATCACGATCCGGCGCTGTGCCAGCGCCACCGACGCGCCCTTGTCGAGCAGCATCGCCAGGGTGAGCAGACGCGCCTGCGCCGGATCCTTCAGCGCGGTGTCCAGCCCCAGGGCCTGAATGCGTTCCCGCCACGACTCCACATAGGCTTTCGCGTCGGCCGGCGCCAGCGCACGGCCGATCGATGCGGGCAGCGCCGAGGCGCCGCGCTTCAGAGGGGCGAGCGGGCTGATCGCCCCGGGCGGGTGGCGCGCGGCGGCTGCGGGCTCGGCAGCTGCGGGCTCGGCGCCTGTGGGCTCGGCGCCTGGCAGTGGCTGCTCGGGCGCTTCCAGCAGGCTCACCGATCGGCCGTAGATCCGGCGCAGGCGTTCGGTCAGCGGCGGGTGGGTGGCGAAGGCACCTGACATGAACGGCGCGCTTGCCGCGCCCAGAAAGATCGGCGAGAGCGTGCGGGCGTGATGATGGGCGATCGCGCTGCCCAGGCCAGGTCGTCGTCGCGCGGCCTTGCGCAGGACCGCGGGCGCGTCGGTGGAAAAGCCGCCAATCCTGCGCAGCGCGCCCCCGATGCCATCCGGGTTGCGGGTGAACTGCACCGCGCTGGCATCGGCCAGGTACTCGCGCTGGCGCGACAGCGCGGCATTGATCAGCCTCGAGAAGAACACGCCGATCGAGCCCAGCGTCCAGAGCCCGATGCCGGCCAACCCGACCGGCGTCGCGGCCTTGCTGTCGCGCCCCTCCGCGGCGGCTCTCAGCAGCAGGCGTCCCGCCGAGCTCACGAGGGTCAGCCCGTAGATCATCGCGATCATGCGCATGTTCAGGCGCATGTCGCCGTTCAGGATGTGGCTGAACTCGTGGGCCACCACGCCCTGCAGCTCGTCTCGGGTCAGGCGGGTGAGCGCACCGCGGGTCACCGCCACCACCGCATCCTGCAGGCTGTTGCCGGCCGCGAAGGCGTTGATCCCGGCCTCGTCGGCCATCAGGTACACCCGCGGCACCGGTGTGCCCGAGGCCAGCGCCATCTCCTCCACGACATGGCGCAGCCGGCGCTCGAAGGGGGCGGCGCTCTGCGCATCGACGAGGCGGGCATCGACCATGCGCGCCACCTCCGGTCCGCCCGCGCGCAGCCGGATCGACTCGACCAGCGTGCCGCCGAGGATCAGCGCGAGGAGTGCGCCGCTGACCAGCCCGTGAACCCAGGGCGCCGGAACGATGCCGGCGGCCATGGCCGCCAGCAGGATGGCACCGTTCACCGCCAGCACCACGCCGACGATGGCGAGCGCGAACAGCAGCAGCAGCCGGCGCGTCGCCGTCCGCGCCTGTTGCTGGTGACCGAAGAAGTCCACCCTTAGAACTGCACCCGGATGGGCTTGCGCTCGTCGGCGCTCTCGGTGGCCTGCAACAGCTGCGCCGTCTCGAATCGGAACACGCCGGCCAGCATCGAGCCGGGAAACTGCTCGGTGGCGGTGTTGTATGCCATGACCGCGTCGTTGAAGGCCTGACGCGCGAACGCCACCTTGTTCTCGGTGCCGGTCAGCTCCTCCGAGAGCTGCATCATGTTCTGGTTCGACTGCAGGTCGGGATAGGACTCGGCCAGGGCGAACAGCCTGCCGAGCGCGCCCTGCAGCACCCCTTCGGCGCTGGCCAGGCCCTGCATCGCGGCGGCGTTGCCCGGATTGGCGGCGACCGCCTGGCTGGCACCCAGGGCGCTGTTGCGCGCCCTGATCACCGCCTCCAGCGTCTCGCGCTCATGCTTCAGGTAGGCCTTGGCGACCTCCACCAGGTTGGGGATCAGGTCGTAGCGGCGCTTGAGCTGGACATCGATCTGCGCATAGGCATTGCGAAAGCGGTTTCGCAGCGCGACCAGCTGGTTGTAGGCGCTGATTGCCCAGAACACGATCGCGGCCAGCACGGCGAGAATCACCCAGCTCATGAACATTCCTTTCCTGAAAAGCGTGTGCCGCGTGGCGTGCGGCCAGCCAGGCTGCCCGTTCGGGCACCCGGGCTGACGAGTGTGGGAGGTTCCGGCACGATCCGGCAAGCGCGGGCCGACCGCCGCGCGGAATCGGCGCGCCGGCGCCGGTGGGCGCGCAGTAAGATCGGGCATCGTCCATCGGGAGTTTCCTCATGCATGACCTCGTCATCCGCGGTGCCACGGTCGTCGACGGCTCGGGCGCGCCCGGCCGCCCCCTCGATGTCGCCGTGGCCAACGGCCGCATCGCCGAGGTCGGTGCCGTGGCGGGTACCGGCCGGCGCGAGATCCGCGCCGATGGCCTGCTGCTCACGCCCGGCTTCGTCGACATCCACACCCACTATGACGGCCAGGCCACCTGGGATGCCTCGCTCACCCCGTCCTGCTGGCACGGTGTGACCACCGCGGTCTTCGGCAACTGCGGCGTGGGCTTCGCCCCGCTCAAGCCCGGCAAGAGCGACTACCTCATCAACCTCATGCAGGGCGTGGAGGACATCCCCGAAGCCGTGCTCGCCGAGGGCATCGACTTCTGCTGGGAGTCCTTCGAGGGCTATCTCCAGGCCCTGGCCGACAAGCCTCATGCCATCGACATCGGCACCCAGATGCCGCACGGCGCGCTGCGCTTCTATGTCATGGGCGAGCGTGGCGCCGATCACCAGGAGGTGCCCACCGCCGCCGAGCTGTCCGAGATGACCCGCCTGGTCGAGCAGTCGCTCGCCGCCGGCGCTCTCGGGGTGAGCACTTCGCGCACGCCCAAGCACCGTGCGGCCGATGGCCGGCCCACCCCGAGCATGACCGCCGACGCCCCCGAGCTCCACGCCCTTGCCGAGGGCCTGCGCCGCGCCGGGCGCGGTGTGCTGCAGGTGAATTCCGACTTCGGGCCGGGCGAGTTCGAGCTGCTGCGCCAGGCCACGGTGCACTCCGGCCGACCGCTGTCGGTGCTGCTGCTGCAAAGCGACAAGGCGCCCGATCTCTGGCGCGAGACCCTGGCCAACCTGAGCGCCGGGCGTGCCGCCGGCCTGGCCATGAACGGTCAGGTGGGTGCCAAGGGCATCGGCATCCTGATGTGCCTCGATTCCAGCCGCCACCCCTTTCTCGATCACCCGGCCTGGGCGCCGCTCGCCGGACTGCCCGGGCGCGAGGTGGCGGCGCGGCTTCAGGCCGATCCGGCGCTGCGCGCGCGCCTGGTCGGCGAGCGCACCGGTGCGCCAGCCGAGCGCTTCATGCAGCGCATGCTCGAGCGCAGCTTCGTCATGGACGAGGCCCAGGATTACGAACCCGACATGAGCGCCAGTCTCGGTGCGCGTGCCGCCCGCGAGGGCAGCACGGTCTGGGCGCTGGCCATGGACGCCTTGCTGGCCGAGCAGGGGGGCGGTCTGCTGATGCATCCCTTCGAGAACTACTCGGAGGGCAGCCTCGATGTGGTCCGCGAAATGCTGGTGAGCGACGCCACGGTGATGGGGCTGAGCGATGCCGGCGCGCATGTCGGTCTGATCTGCGATGGTGCTGCGCCCACCTTTCTGCTCAAGCACTGGGCGCGCGACCGCCGCCGCGGCGAACGCATTGCGCTGGAGTTCCTGGTGCACAAGCAGACCCGCGGCAATGCGTTGGCCTATGGTCTGCCCGACCGTGGCCTGATCGCCCCTGGCATGAAGGCCGACCTCAATCTCATCGACTTCGCGCAGCTCGATCTGCGGCGGCCCACCATCGTGCATGACATGCCGGCCGGCGGGCGTCGCTTCATCCAGCGCGCCCGCGGTTACCGGCATACCTTCGTGTCGGGCGTCGAGATCCTGCGCGATGACGAGCTCACCGGCGAACTGCCGGGGCGGCTGATCCGCTGAGGCGTGTCTTGCCGCGGCCGCGCGCCCGTGCCCGGCGCCGGAGGGCCTGCCGCCGGGGGGCGGCGTCGGGGCTCAGCGTGCGAGGTGGGCCATCAGCCGCTCGAAGTGCCCCACCAGCGGGGCCTCGATCATCGGCAGGCCCACGCTCAGCATGACCAGCCCCACCAGGATGGTCACCGGAAAGCCCACGCCGAACAGATTGAGCTGAGGGGCCACCCGTGAGGCAACGCCCAGGGCCACGTTCACGAACAGCAGCATGCCCATGAAGGGCAGGGCGAGCGAAAGCGCGAGCGCGAAGGTCTCGGCGCCAAGCTGCAGCGGCGAACGCTCGCTGAGGAAAGCCGCAGCGGAGCTGCCTGCAGGCAGCCACTGAAAGCTCTCGATCACCGTGGCCAGCAGGGCCAGCGGCCCGTTGATGGCCACGAAGGTGAGCGTGGAGACCGAGTTGATCGTCAGGCCGACCGGATTGGCGGTGCCGGCCTGCGGGTCGAAGAACCCCGCGAACGACAGGCCCATCTGCAGACCGATCAGTTCGCCCGCCATCTCGAAACCGGTGAACAGCAGGCGTGCCACGAAGCCGATCGTGATGCCCACCGCCACCTCCTGGGCCACCGCGCCGATGCCGGCAGCGGTGCCCAGCAGGGCGGTTTCCGATGAGCCCGCGAAGGGGGCCACCAGCAGCGCCACGGCCGCAGCCAGTGCGACCCGCGCCCGCGTGGGGTATGAGCGGTTGGAGAAGATCGGTGCGCTGGTCATCATGCCCAGCACCCGGAAGAAGGGCAGCATGAAGGCGCTCAGCCAGGCGAACACCTGCTGGTCGGTGAGCGTGATCATGGCGATGGGCGGGTTGCGCTCAGTTGCCCGAGATGGCGGCGGGCACGCTGGCGAGCGTGCGCGCGATGTAGTCGGTGAGCACCGAGAGCATCCAGGGGCCGACCACCACCAGGGTGATGCCCACGCCGATCAGCTTGGGCAGGAAGGTGAGGGTCGCCTCGTTGATCTGGGTGACGGCCTGCAGCACGCTCACCACCAGACCGATGCCCAGGGCCACCAGCAACGCGGGCGCCGAGACCAGCATCATCATCTCGAGGGCCTGTCGGCCGACATTGACCACATATTCGGGTGTCATCGGGATTCCTATCCGGTGCCAAAGCTCGCCACCAGCGAACCGATCAGCAGGTTCCAGCCGTCCGCGAGCACGAACAGCATCAGCTTGAAGGGCAGGGCGACCAGCACCGGCGAGACCATCATCATGCCCATCGACATCAGCAGGCTGGCCACCACCATGTCGATCATCAGGAAGGGCACGAAGACCAGGAAGCCGATCTGGAAGGCGGTCTTGAGTTCGCTGATCACGAACGCGGGCACCAGCACCTTGAAGGGCACCTCGGCGACGGGGGTTCCACGCTCCACCTTGGCGATCCGCGAGAACAGGGCGAGGTCGCCTTCGCGGGTCTGGCGGGCCATGAACTCCCGCAGCGGGCCGCTGCCGCGGGCGAGCGCATCCTCGAAACCGATCTTCTGCTCCGAGTAGGGCTTGTAGGCGTCGGCGTGGATGCGTTCCAGCGTGGGCGACATCACGAAGAAGGTCAGGAACAGCGACATCCCCACGATCACCTGATTCGGTGGCGTTGCCTGCAGCCCGAGCGCCTGGCGCACCAGCGAGAGCACGATCACGATGCGGGTGAAGCTGGTCATCATCAGCAGCACGGCCGGCAGGAACGACAGCGCCGTGAAGATCAGCAGGGTCTGGACCGGCACCGAGTAGGTGGTGCCGCCGCCGGGCGCACTGCTGGCGTTCACCGAGAACACGCCCTGGGCCAGCGCCGGCGCCGCGATCAGCAGCGGCGCAAGGCCCACCGCCAGGCGGCTAGCGATCCGGGCGGTCGGCATCGCGGCGCTCGAGCCCGCGCAGCAGGCGGGCGAAGACGGGGGAAGCGGGCAGGCCGGGCGCAGTCGACGCCTCGGCGGGTTGATCGCCGGGCCATTCCGGCAGTTCACTGAGCAGCGTGATCGACTGGCCGGTGATGCCCACCACCAGGTAGCGGCCGGCAGCCTGCACCACCGCGATCCGCTCGCGCGGGCCGAGCGACAGCCCGGCGACCAACGAAAGCGGGCCGCTGGCCCGGGGACGCAGCCCCTGGGTGCGTTTCATCAGCCACAGCGCCAGCGGGATCATCGCGAGGACCGCGACGAAGGCCAGCAGCGAGGGCAGGATCGAAGCGGTCATCGTCCCGGCGCCTCAGTTGCGATTCATCCGGCGCAGGCGCTCGGACGGGGTCACGATGTCGGTCAGGCGGATGCCGAAGCGGTCGTTCACCACCACCACCTCGCCCTGGGCGATCAGGCAGCCATTGACCAGCACATCCATCGGCTCGCCGGCCATCGCCTCGAGTTCGATCACCGAGCCCTGGGCGAGCTGCAGGATGTGCTTGATCGGAATCCGGGTGCGGCCGAGCTCGACGGTGAGCTGGACAGGGATGTCCAGGATCATGTCGATCTCGTTGCTGGCCTGGATGGTCTTGCCCCCGCTCAGCTGCGGGAAGAGGGCGGCGGTGGTGTCGGCCGCGCTCATGTTGCCGGGCGTGTCGAAGGAAGGCTGCGCCGATGCAGCGCCGGCATCGTCCTCGCCGGCCAGCGCGGCCGCCCAGTCGTCGGCCTGTTCGTTGCGATCCTGGGTGTTCTCGTCATTCATGGCTGTTGCCTTTCAGGACTTCCTCGATGCCGCTCAGGGTCTCGCGGACCTTGATTGCGTAGCGCCCGCTCGACACGCCGTAGTTGCAGTCGAAGATCGACACCCCTTCGACCTTGGCGGTGACGGTCTCGGGCATGTCCAGGCTGATGAAGTCGCCGCGCTTGAGCGAGATCAGCTGGCGCAGCGTGGCCCGGGCGGTGGCGAACTCGGCCACCATCTCCACATCGGCCGACTTCAGCTGCTGCGTGAGCATGGTCACCCAGCGCCGGTCGGCCTGGTTCTGGTCGGCCCGCACCGACGAGTGCAGCATCTCGCGGATCGGTTCGAGCGTGGAGTAGGGGATGCAGATGTGCATCGCGCCGCCGGCCTCGCCGACCTCGATGTCGAAGCTGGCGGTGACCATGATCTCCGAGGGCGTGGCGATGTTCGCGAACTGGGTGTGCATCTCCGAGCGCACATATTCCAGCTCGAGGGGATAGACGCCCTCCCAGGCCTTGCGATACTCGTCGACGAAGACCTCGACGATGCGCTGGATGATCCGCTGCTCGGTGGGCGAGAAGTCGCGGCCCTCGATGCGGGTGTGCAGCTTGCCGCTGCCGCCGAACAGGTTGTCGATGACCGTGAACACCAGCGAGGGTTCGCAGATCATCAGCGCCGTGCCGCGCAGCGGCTTCACGTTCATCACATTGATGTTGGTGGGCACCACGATGTTGCGCAGGAAGGCGCTGTACTTCTGCACCTTCGACTGGCCCACCGAGATCTCCGGGTTGCGCCGGATGAAGTTGAACAGGCCCAGGCGGATGTTGCGGGCGAATCGCTCGTTGACGATCTCCAGGGTCGGCATCCGGCCGCGGACGATCCGTTCCTGCTTGCCGAGGTCATAGCCCCTGACACCGCTGTCGGCCTCGTCGGACTCCTCGCCCGCGCCACCATTGACGCCGTCGAGAAGGGCGTCGACCTCTTCCTGCGAAAGAAACTGGTCAGCCATCGTCGCGGCTCACTGCACCAGGAACTGGGAGAAGTGCACCGCCTCGACCGGATTGGGCGGATGGCTTTTCTTCTTCTTCTTGGCCTTCTTCGACTTGCGATCGGCGCCGTCCTCGGCGTCGGCCGGTTCCTCTTCGCCCTTGGCCCCGTCGCCCTTGGCGCCATCGCCCTTGGCCCCGTCGTCGGTCGCGGTCTCGGCATTTTTCGGCTCGGCCTTGACCTTGCGCTTGCGCGGGGCCTCCTCCTCGGGCTCGGACGGCTCCCAGCCGAGCTGGGTGCCGATCACCAGGGCGAGCTCGCTCGCCAGCGCCTTCTTGCCGGAGACCGAGAGCAGGTCCTTGGTCTGCTTGGACGACAGGGTCAGCAGCACGGCGTTGCGCACGGCCGGCATCTGCGCGCTGAGGTCATTGGCAGCCTTGGCGTCAACGAGTTCCAGCACGATGACCGCCTGCGCCAGGCGGTCGCCGCCCTCGTCGGCCAGATTGACCACGAACTGGTCCAGCGTCGCGAAGGTCTTGGGCTTCTGGGCGTCCTTGGCCGGCGCCTCGGCTTCGTCTTCGGCCTGGGCCTTGGACTTCGACCAGAAGTACCAGCCCCCGCCGCCGCCGCCGCCCAGGAGAAGCACGGCTGCGGCGATCAGGATCAGGCCCTTCTTGCCGCGCTTGGCCTTGGGCTTGTCGCCGTCTTCCGCCGGTTTCTTGTCTTCCGACATGTGTGCTCCATCACGGGAACGCACGGTGTTCCCTGAGGAGCAATGTTCTCAGCGCCCGGTCGGATCGTTGCCGGGAAAAGCGGGGCTGAGCCCCCACATTTGCGGGCGGTCAGGCTGGGTGCCGCCGCCGGTGGGCGCGAAGCCGCCACCCGGCGGTTCGCGGCCGGGACGGCGGGCTGCCTGGATCAGGCAAAGAGGTCGAGCAGCCCGTTGCCGCGGCTCGCGGATGCCGCCGCCCCGGTGCTGCTGGTCGCCGGCGCCGCGTCCGCACCGCCAGTCCGCCCTCCGGACTGCCCGGTGCCGCGCGAGCCGCTGCCATCGCCCGCGGGAGACTGGCCGCCAGGTTCGGCCGGCGGCCGATAGCCCGAGCCGACCGAGGTGTCGGCGAGTTGCAGCCCCTGCTCGGAGAGCATCGATCTCAGCAGCGGCAGCGATTGCTCGATCGCCGTCCGGGTATCGGGCTGGGTGGCGCTGAAGGCCACGCTGGCCAGCTCGCCGTTGAGCGACAACTCGATGCGGATCGGACCCATCTCGGGCGGGGTGACCGTGATCTCGGCGCGGTCCAGACCGGCGAGCAGCGAATCGCCGACCTGCTCTGCCAGGTGCGCGGGGAAGGCGGGGTGATCCACCGGCCAGGGGTTGGACAGGCGGGTCGGGGCCGGCTCCGCGGCGCCCGGCGATGACGCCGGCCCGGTCAGGGCCAGGCTGGACGACAGCGCCGCGGCGAATGCCGCCGCACCCTGCGGGGACGCGCTGCCCCCGCTCTGGCGCATCTCCTCGAGCGCCGCCAGCAGGCGTGCCGGGGCACCCAGGTCGCCGCTGCCCGTTCCGCCCTGCTCGCCGGCCTGACTGCCGGCAGCGCCGCCGCCGGGACGCCAGTCGACCCGCGCACCGAACGATGCGGTCAGTGCGCTGACCGAACCGTCGCGGCGCGGTCCGCCGCCAGGCGCGCTGACCGCCGGGCTGTCGCCCGCCCGCACGTCGCTGCTGCTCGTGGTGCCCGTACCGAGCCCGATGGCTGCCTGGCGCGCGGCTCCCCCGGCACCGATCATGGCCGGATCGGCCGCAAGCGAGGCGGGTTGCCGGTTCGGAGCGCCCGGTACCGGGGCGGGCGACGCCGCCGAGGCGTCGGAAAGAGGGGGCTGCGGTGCGGCGGCGGGCGCATGCCGCGGGGCACCGCTGGCGGCGGCGAGCGGATCGACCTCGCCGGGCGCTGCCTGCCCCGGGGCGGCGCCGCCCGTGGGCCTGGCGGCCGAGGGTCGCGGCATCAGGACTGCCTGCGTGTGCATCAGGGCTGCTGCATCGGCTCCGGGCGCCTGCGGGCGCGCTGCGTCGGTCTGAACCGGCCCGTCGAGGGGCGCAGCGCTTGCCGGGGAGGGCGCGGCGGCGTCGTCTGGCGCGGGCGCGGGCTGCGCCGATGATGGGTCGTTCACCTCGGGCGCGAGTCGCCTGTGCGGGTCCCTCGTGCTGTCCGCCTCGGCCGTGGCCTCGGCGGCCCGCTCGCCACTGCCCGCCGCGCGCCCGGCATCCTCCCGAGTCGCCGGCCGGTTCTCGTGGCGGGGCTGACGCTCGGCCTGACGGCGGCTGCGCAGCAGGCGCTCGGTCGGGTTGCCCTCAGGGCCACGATCGGTCCGCTCCTGCGGGGCGCGGGAGGCGCGGCGCTCGGGTGCCCCGACGCCGGGAGGCATTTCACCCGGGCGTGCGGGTTCGAGCGCATCGCCGAGCGCGACATCGAAGCCACCCGGTCCACGGCCCTCGGCAGCCGCAGGCCGGCCCGACAGCGGTCCCCCCCGGACCTGTGGCATCCGCAGTTCGTCAATCATGTCCGCTACTCCCCGAGGTGGTTCTGGCGTGCGCCTGCGCGGCGAATTCATCGGTCTGCTTCTGTTCCAGCGACTCCTGCCTGCGCCTTCGGGCAGCCTCTCGTCGCTGGACCAGGGTCTCCAGCGCCTTCAGGCGCCGTTCGCCCTCGGCGAGCGCCACGAGCTGCTGCCGGTGGCGGTCATCGAGGGTGCGGGTCAGGGCGTCCTGCTGGCCGATCGCGTGGCCGAGCTTGCCCACGAAGTTCTCGTGCACCCGCACCGCACCGGTGTCGGTGCTCTGGCGGGCATTCTTGGGCGAACGCTGACGGTAATCCTCCTGATAGCTGCTCAGGGTGCGCAGCGTGCTGGCTGCGGCGTCGCGATCGCGCTGCGCCTGCGCTGCCTGACCGGCGATGCGGTCGCGTTCCCGGCGGCGCATGTCGATCAGCATCGACAGGGTGGAGGGGCGGCTCATGCATGACCCCCGGGCGCGAGGCACGATTCGAGGCCGCGCAGCGACGCGTTGAAGTCGCAGCACTCGCTCATGCCCTGCTGCAGCATGGCCGCGATGCGCGGGAACTGGGCGATCGCCTGATCGGTCTCATGATCGTTGCCCGGCACATAGGCACCCACCGAGATCAGATCCCGGCTGCGCTGGTAGCGGGCCCACATCGCCTTGGCCCGCCGGGCCAGGGCGAGGTGGCCGGGGTCGGACACGTTGTGCATCACCCGCGAGATCGACTGCTCGATGTCGAGCGCCGGATAGTGGCCGCTCTCGGCCAGTGCCCGCGTGAGCACGAAATGGCCGTCCAGAAAGGATCGGGCCGCATCGGCGATGGGATCGTTCTGATCATCGCCTTCGGCCAGCACGGTGTAGAAGGCGGTGATCGAGCCGTGGCCGTCACGCCCGTTGCCGGCGCGCTCCACCAGCAGGGGCAGCTTGGCGAACACCGAGGGCGGGTAACCCTTGGTGGCCGGTGGCTCGCCGATGGCCAGCGCCACCTCGCGGGCGGCCATGGCATAGCGGGTGAGCGAGTCCATCAGCAGCAGCACATGCTTGCCCTGCTCGCGGAAGTGTTCGGCAATGGCTGTGGCATAGATTGCGCCCTGCATGCGCAGCAGGGGCGGGCAGTCGGCCGGAGCGGCCACCACCGCCGAGCGGCGCCGGCCCTCCTCGCCGAGGATGTCCTCGATGAATTCCTTGACCTCGCGGCCGCGCTCGCCGATCAGGCCGACCACGATCACATCGGCAGCCGTGAAACGCGCCATCATCCCCAGCAGCACGCTCTTGCCCACGCCGGCGCCGGCGAACAGACCCAGGCGCTGACCCCGGCCGACGGTGAGCATGGCGTTGATCGCCCGCACACCCGTGTCGAGCGGCATACGCACCGGCTCGCGGTCCATGGCGCTGATCGGCCGTCGCTGGATCGGCTCGCTCTGCACCGCCGAGAGCGGCGGGCCACGATCGATCGGCACCCCACAGGCATCGACCACCCGGCCGAGCAGGCCTTCGCCGATCGGCAGGTGGCGCATCCGGTCGGTGTTGCGCCGCCAGGCGTGGGCAGGGCCCCCCAGCACCGGCTTGCGCACCGGCGCCTCGATCGGCGTCACCCGCGCGCCGGGCGACAGTCCGGTTACCTGGCCGGTGGGCATCAGGAACAGCCGGTCGTTGCCGAAGCCAACCACCTCGGCCTCGACCGAGCCGGCCTCGCCGCTGCCGCCGCCATCGACCCGGCAGATCGCGCCCACCGGCAGCCGCAGGCCGGTGGCTTCCAGGACCAGACCGGCGGCGCGGATCAGCCGGCCATGCACCGCCAGCGTCTGGGCATGGCTGGCCATCTCGGCGGCACCGGCGAGCAGTCGCTGCAGGGCGGCGGGCGTGGCGGCCGCGCTCGGGATCATGATGCGACCTCGGGCGCGGGCAACGCCTCGCTGCGGCCGATCGCCGCCAGCACCCGGGCCCAGCGCGTGGACAGCGTTGCATCGACCTCGGCGCCGGGGGCCTGCACGCGGCAGCCGCCCGGGCTGATCGCCTGGTCGGGCTGGATACGGGCGCCGCGGGCGCTGAGCATCGGCTCCAGGCTCGCACCGAGCAGATCGACATCCTGAGGATTCATGTGCAGCACGAAGCTGCAGCGTTCATCGACCAGGCTGGCCACCGCCTCACGCACCACCGCCAGCAGGCTGGCGGGCTGGGCGGCGAGTTCCGCGCGGATCACCTGCCGCGCCACCTCGAGCGCCAGCAGCACCGCCTGGTCGGCGAGTTCGGCGCGTACCCTGGCGAGCGCCTCGTCCATGCCGGTGTGCAGGGCGTCGGCCTGCGACGCGAACTGGTCGACGATCGCGTTCAGGCGCGCGCCGTGCTCGCGCTGGATCTGGTCGGCGGCAGCTGCCGAGCCGCGCCGGAAGCCCTCTTCCATGCCGCGCCGGAAGCCGTCCTTGAAGTCGGGTGGCGGCTCGCGGTTGGCGCCGCGCAGGCGGCCGCCACCGGGCGCGGGCGCCGGGCCCTCGTGGAAGAGCTCCAGCATCTTCACCTGGCGGACCTCGCCGAGCTCCTCGGCGCCGATGATCCGCTTAGACATAACCTTCCTCGGTGCCGGTCACGAGGGCGATCTGGCCTTCCTCGATCAGCCTGCGGACGATCTTCAGGATGTCCTTCTGCTGGGCCTCCACATCGGAGATCTTCACCGGGCCCTTGGACTCCAGGTCTTCGCGCAGGGTCTCGGCCGCGCGCTGGCTCATGTTCTTGAAGATCTTCTCCCGCAGGCTGGGCTCCGTGCTCTTGAGCGCGATCACCAGCTGGTCGCTCTGCACTTCGCGCAGGATCAGCTGGATCGCTGAGTCCTCGAGCTTGATGAGATCGTC
>NZ_CEXFHW010000108.1:0-13565 GCF_982640115.1 Quisquiliibacterium sp.
AGGAGCGCACCCAAAGAGGCCCCGAACGGGTTGTAAATTGTTCGAACGACTTGGAATCAGTTCGAAATAGTCTTGGCGGAAAGGGTGGGATTCGAACCCACGTTACCGGAGACCGGTAAACCGGATTTCGAGTCCGGCGCATTCGACCACTCTGCCACCTTTCCGGGTGCTTCTGACCAGGCGCCGGCAGACTGCGTGCAGCCTGCGCCCGAAGGATCGAAGCCCCAAAGTATAGCAAGAACCGCCGCGGCCATGACTGCGCTGCCCCGTAAGCCGGGGCAGCGCAGGCCCCGTCAAGCCAGGGCGGCCAACCTCCGGCCGCTCAGGCCGGGGCCAGGCGCTCCAGCCCGCCCAGGTAGGGGCGCAGCGCCGCAGGGATGCTCACGGAGCCATCGGGCTGCTGGCCGTTCTCGAGCACCGCCACCAGGGTGCGACCCACCGCCAGCCCGGAGCCATTGAGGGTATGCACGAATTCGGTCTTGCCCTGGGCATTGCGATACCGCGCCTGCATGCGCCGGGCCTGGAAGGCCTCGCAGTTGGAGCACGACGAGATCTCGCGGTAGGTGTTCTGCGCCGGCAGCCAGACCTCGAGGTCATAGGTGCGGGCCGCCCCGAAACCCATGTCGCCAGTGCACAGCGCCATCACGCGGTAGGGCAGCTCCAGCGCCTGCAGGATGGCCTCGGCATGGCCGACCATGGCCTCGAGCGCCGCATCGCTGTCCTCGGGCCGCTCGATGCGCACCATCTCGACCTTGTCGAACTGGTGCTGGCGGATCATGCCGCGGGTGTCGCGACCGTAGGAGCCTGCCTCGGAGCGGAAGCACGGCGTGTGGGCGGTGAGGCGCAGGGGGAGCTGGTCGGCTGCAAGGATCTCGCCGCGCACGATGTTGGTCAGCGAGACCTCGGAGGTGGGAATGAGATAGAGCGGCTCCTCGTCGCCCTGCTGGCCGCCCTTCTTCACCGCGAACAGGTCCTGCTCGAACTTGGGCAGCTGGCCCGTGCCGCGCAGCGAGGCGGCATTCACGATGTAGGGGGTGTAGCACTCGGTGTAGCCATGCCGCTGCGTGTGCAGGTCGAGCATGAACTGGGCAAGTGCCCGGTGCAGCCGCGCCACCGGCCCGCGCATCAGCGCGAATCGCGAGCCCGAGAGCTTGCCAGCGGTCTCGAAGTCGAGCCCGAGCGGGGCGCCGATCTCCACATGATCCCGAGGTTGTGACTCGAACACCCGTGGCTCACCCCAGCGCCGCATCTCCTGGTTGCCGTTCTCGTCACGGCCGACCGGCACACCCGGCTGGGGCAGGTTGGGCAGGGTCTGCAGCCACTCGGCCAGACGCGCCTGCACCGCCTCGTTGGCCTGCTGTGCCTGCGCCAGGCCTTGCGCGATGCCGGCCACCTCGGCCATGAGCGCGGTGGTGTCCTCGCCTCGGCCTTTCATGGCGCCGATCTGACGCGATAGCGCGTTGCGGCGGGACTGCAGCTCCTCGGCGCGGGTCTGCACGGCCTTGCGCTGCGCTTCCTGGTCGCGGAACCAGGCGGTGTCGAGCGTGAAGCCGCGATCAGCCAGCCGGGCGGCGACCGCGTCAAGGTCCTTGCGAAGCAGTTGCGGATCGAGCATGGAATGAAAAAGGCCCCTGTCGGGGCCTCTTGCCGGTCAGGAAGAGCGGCGATGGTAGCAGGCACGAAAGCCCCGCGCCCATCGCCGCGCCGGGCCCGAAGGCCCGGCTGCGGGCCTCAGAAACCCGGCACGGTCATGCCGCGGCCGGCGATGGCCAGGGGCACGGTGGCGTAGGTGGTCGGGCCGAAGACCTTGTCGGCGAGGTCGGTGGTCACCGCCGGATTGGGCGAGACCGCCTTGTCGTCGGTGAGCGAACCATCACCCGACTTGTCGTAGTAGAAGCTGCCGCCGGCCGAGGCGCAGCTGTTGGTCGGCGCGTAGGTAATGTTCGAGGATGCGGCGGCGTTGTTGGTCGGCAGCCACTTGCCCGCCGTGTCATCGAAGGTGATGTGCTGGCGCTGGAAGTAGTCCTTCAGTGTGTGGCTGTTGCCCGGCCCGGCCCAGTTGCAGATGAAACCCTGGATCTTGCCGTCGCTGGTGCCGATGTCGTTGCCGTAGCCGAAGTAGGCCTCGCCGTTGCGCACGCTGGTGCTGCTGTTGAAATTCAGGCCGATGTTGAAGACCCGGGAATGGCTGTCGAGATCACCCGCCTGCCAGCCATAGGCGTAGCTGCCCTGCATGGTGGTCGGGTCGTAGACCGCGCCGAAGCGGTTGAAGTTGTTGGCCCAGCCCTTGGTGCCCGTCCACTTGCCGGCCGGGTCGAGCTGGCCATCCGCGCTGAAGGAGGCATAGGTGGTGGCCAGGGCCGCCGCGGTGCCGGCGCCGCAGTAGTTGCCCTCGCGGTGCACCAGGGTCATGGCGGTGGTGCTGTTACGGGTGTACTTCAGCGTGCCGACATCCACCGTGCCGCTGCTCTTGCCAGAGCAGTTCTGCAGGTCGGTGCCGCCGCGGGCGAGCGCGTAGGTGAGCAGTCCGGTGTACTCGCTGCGGCTGGCGCCCGGGGTATGGGTGAGGCTGATCTCGGCCTTGCGGGTGACGCCACCGTGCGTGAAGTCGAACTGGACGGTGTAGGTGAAGGTTCCCGAGGTGGGCTGCGACACCGAGGCGGTGGTGAAGCTGGGCGCCGCGGGCAGGCCCGAGAACGCGGTGTTCATGTCGGCCTTGAGGTCGAGCGTGGCGCCCACGGCGGGCTTGCTCTTGCCGGCGGCCGAGGCCACATTGATGAGGCTGGCCAGGGTCATCAGACCGGTGTTGACCCGACCGCTCACGCCATCCATCCGGGCATCGAGCTGGGCGCTGGCGCAGGCCCAGCCGGTGCTGGTGTCGAGCGCGGTCCAGAGGCCGACATCGCCGCTGGGCAGTTCACCGCTGCTGGGGCTGCCGTCGGGATGGCCCTCGTACTTGACGGTAGGGCCGTAGCAGCCGGCATTGACCGGTGTCTTCAGGAAGGCCACGGCATCGAAGGCGGTGCCGGCGCGCGGGGTCACGGTGCCCGAGAGCAGCGCATTGATGGCATTGGCCGCCTTGAGGTAGCGCGGCGAACGGGTGACGGCGGCCTGCGCCTCGGACACCGGCATCAGGCCGAAGGCGATCTGCCCTGCGCTGCGGAAGTCCGCCGCCGCGAGTGCCGCGGCCAGGGCGCGCAGCCGCGGCAGGGGCTCGGCCCTGGACAGGGTGAGCACCTCGTTGGTCATCGAGACCGGCGAGGTCATGGCCAGCCCGACCGGGAACATGGTGCCGCCGTCGATCGACGCGCTCGGGGCGGGCGCCGGCGCAGGAGACGGATTGGGCGAGGCTGCGGAGGAGCCACCGCCACCGCCGCAACCGGCGACCACCAGCGCCACGCTCAGCCCGAGGCCGAGTGCGGCCGCGCGTGCGGCCAGGGAAGGGGACGGCAGGGTCAGTGCCGAATTGGCAGAAGGCATGGGCGCAGACAGCACGCAATGCGAATCGCGGTCGAGGCGGTGCGACATGGGGGCTCCCGGAGAATGGATGGAAGACCGGCGCCGTGGGCGTCCACAGGAGAGTGGGTGGGCGGTGAGCGAAGAGCCTGCTCGGGGCGAGGTCATCCGCGAAGTATCCTCTGGCACGGGAAGGGCAATTTCACCGTTGATCGGGGAAAATGCCCCCCTGATCAGGCAATCCCGTCCGTCTTGCGGCCCGTCCGGCCGCGCCAGCCGGGGCCGCCACCCCCCTTCCCCGATTCCAGGTCGCCCATGTCGCCGTCTGATCCGGACCCCACCCGTCTGCAGCGGGTGCTGGTCACCAAGCTGCGCCACCATGGCGATGTGCTGCTTGCCGCGCCGGTGATCGGCGCACTGGCCCGACACGCGCCGCAGGCGCAGATCGACGCGCTGGTCTACGCCGAGACCGCGCCCATGCTGCTCAACCATCCCGGGCTGTCGCAGGTGCACCGGATCGACCGCGCCTGGAAGCGATCGGGGCCGTGGCGTCAGGCCCTCGCGGAATGGCAGCTGCTGCGGGCGCTGCGCGCACGACGCTATGACCTGGTGGTGCATCTCTCGGTGCATCCCCGCGGCGCCTGGCTGGTGCGCCTGCTGCGCCCGCGCTGGTCGGTGGGGCCCGAGCTCAGCCGGCCCGGGCGCCATGCCTGGTGGCGCAACAGCTTCACTCACCGCTATCCGGCGCAGTCGCATCCCGAGCGTCACACCGTCGAGACCAACCTCGACAGCCTGCGCGCCCTGGGCCTGCCGATCGGCGAGGCCGACAAGGCGGTGACGCTGGTGGCCGGCGCGCCGGCCGAGTCCGCCATCGAACAGCGCCTGAACGCGCTCGGCTTGCCGCGCGGCGGCTTCATCCATGTGCATCCGATGTCGCGCTGGCGCTTCAAGTGCTGGCCGAGCGAGCGGGTGGCCGCGCTGTGCGAGACCCTGGCAGCCCGCGGCTGGCCGGTGGTGATCACCGCTGCGCCCGATCCGCAGGAGCTCGCGCTGATCGCTCAGGTGCTGGCGCGCTGTCCGGCCGCGGGCGGAGCCGCGCCCCGCATCCACGATCTGTCGGGCCAGCTGTCGCTGGAGCAGCTCGCCGCGCTCACCGCCCGGGCACGCCTCTTCGTGGGCGTGGACTCGGCCCCCATGCACATGGCCGCGGCGGTGGGCACGCCCACCGTGGGCATCTTCGGTCCGTCCCGTGATCGCGAATGGGGGCCCTGGGGCCAGCCGATGAGCCTGCACCGGGTGGTGGCCTCCACCGAGCATCCCTGCCGCCCCTGCGGGCGCGCGGGCTGCCAGGACAGCAAGGTCAGCGACTGCCTGGTGACGCTGCCCGAGCGCGCCGTGCTGCAGGCCTGCGAGGAATTGCTCAGCAACGCCCCTGCCCCGCTGCCCGCCGCGGCCTGAGGTCGCTTGCCACGCGGTTCGTGGCAGCATCGGCCTTCTAGGCTCATGAACGGAAACCCCCATGGAACTGTCCGCACCCGCGCTGTGGTGGCTGCTGAGCGGCGCGCTGATCGTCGCCGAACTGCTCAGCGGCACCTTCTACCTGCTGATGATCGCGCTCGGCGCGGCCGCGGGCGCCCTCGGCGCTCATGCCGGCGCGGGCGTGAGCGCCCAGATCGTGGTGGCCGCCCTGGTGGCCGGCGGCGCCACCGCCGCCTGGCATCTGCGGCGGGCCCGTCATCCCCGCTCGGCGCCTGCGGCGTCCAACCCCGATGTGCTGCTCGACATCGGTCAGCCGGTGCGCGTGGCGGCCTGGCAAGACGACGGCACCGCCACCGTGCAGTACCGGGGCGCGGCCTGGCAGGCGCGTCATGTGGGGGCCCTGCCGCCGCAGCCCGGCGCCCACATCATCGTGGCGGTGCACGGTACGCGGCTCGATGTCACGCCCGCATCCACGCCCTCCGCTCACTGATCGCCCTCGTTGCGCTCATCGGCCGATCGCACCGATCACCCTCACCGCCCACCACCAGGAGTTTCGCGTGGAAATCGCCCTGATCATCGCCATCGTGGCCGTCGTCTTCGTCAGCCGCACCTTCAAGATCGTGCCGCAGCAGCATGCCTGGGTGGTCGAGCGGCTGGGCCGCTATGACCGCACCCTCGCGCCCGGCCTGAAGTTCGTCATTCCCTTCGTCGAGCGCGTGGCCTACCGGCACTCGCTCAAGGAGGTGCCGCTCGATGTGCCCAGCCAGGTCTGCATCACCAAGGACAACACCCAGCTGCAGGTCGACGGCATCCTGTTCTTCCAGGTGACCGACCCGATGCGCGCAAGCTACGGCTCCAGCGACTACATCGTGGCCATCACCCAGCTGGCGCAGACCACGCTGCGCAGCGTGGTCGGCAAGATGGAACTCGACAAGACCTTCGAGGAGCGCGACATGATCAATGCCTCGGTGGTCAATGCGCTGGACGAGGCGGCGCTCAACTGGGGCGTGAAGGTGCTGCGCTACGAGATCAAGGACCTCACCCCGCCAGCCGAGATCCTGCGCAGCATGCAGGCGCAGATCACCGCCGAGCGTGAAAAGCGCGCCCTGATCGCCGCCTCCGAGGGGCGCCGCCAGGAGCAGATCAACATCGCCACCGGCGAGCGCGAGGCCTTCATCGCCCGCTCCGAGGGCGAGAAGCAGGCCGAGATCAACAAGGCGCAGGGCGAGGCTGCCGCCATCGCCGAGGTGGCCGCCGCCACCGCCGAGGCGATCACCCGCATCGCCCAGGCCATCCGCCAGCCCGGCGGTGACCAGGCGGTGCAGCTCAAGGTGGCCGAGCGCGCAGTCGATGCCTATGGCCAGCTCGCCAAGGCGAACAACACCATGATCGTGCCCGGCAACATGAGCGAGGTGTCGGCGCTGATCGGTACCGCCATGACGCTCATGAAGAGCGGCCCGAAGGCCTGAATGATGAGCGCGCTCAATGTGCTGGGCGAGCCGCTGCAGGCATGCTCCTTCGATCCGCTGACCGGCTGGTTTCGCGACGGCTGCTGCCACACCGACGCGCAGGATCACGGCAGCCATGTCATCTGCGCACGCATGACCACGGCCTTCCTCAACCATCAGTTCGAACTGGGCAATGATCTGATCACGCCGCGCGCGGCGTACCGCTTCGCGGGTCTCAAGCCCGGCGATCGCTGGTGCGTGTGCGCCCTGCGCTGGAAGCAGGCCTGGGTCGATGGCTGCGCCCCGCCGGCGGTGCTGGCCTGCACCCATGAACGCGCGCTGGCGTTCGTGCCGCTCGAATGGCTGCAGGCCTCGGCCCAGGCCTGAACGGCGCCCCGGCTGCGCCCCTCGTCGCACGCCCTGCGCTCTTTCGCGCGCGGGGCCTGTCCAAGATCTACCGTACCGGCGAGGTCGAGGTGGTGGCTCTGCATGACATCGATCTCGACATCGGCGCCGGCGAATTCATCGTGCTGCTCGGCCCCTCGGGCAGCGGCAAGTCCACGCTGCTGAACATCCTGGGCGGGCTCGATGCGCCGAGCGCCGGCGATGTCGAGTTCCGCGAGCACCGCCTCACCGGCGCCTCCGATGCCGAGCTCACCGCCTATCGCCGCGAGCATGTCGGCTTCGTGTTCCAGTTCTACAACCTGATCCCCAGCCTCACCGTTCGGGAGAATGTCGCGCTGGTGACCGACATCGTGCATGACCCCATGCCGATCGACGAGGCCATCGACCGGGTGGGCCTCACGCCGCGGCGCGACCACTTCCCGGCGCAGCTTTCCGGCGGCGAGCAGCAGCGGGTGGCGATCGCGCGCGCGATCGTCACGCGGCCCGAGGTGCTGCTGTGCGACGAACCCACCGGCGCGCTCGACTACCGCACCGGCAAGCTGGTGCTCGAGGTGATCGCGCGCATCAACGCCGAGCTCGGCACCACCGCGGTGGTGATCACCCACAACGCGGCCATCGCCGGCATGGCCGATCGGGTCATCCACCTCGGCGACGGCACCATCCAGCGCATCGACATCAACCCGCACCGCCTCTCGCCTTCGGAGCTGTCCTGGTGAGGCGGCCGTGAAGGCGCTCGACCGCAAGCTGCTGCGCGACCTGCGCCGGCTGTGGAGCCAGGCGCTCACCATCGCGCTGGTGGTGGCCAGCGGCGTGGGCAGCTATGTGACGGCGCTCTCGGCGGTGGACTCGCTGGCCGAGGCGCGCGATGCCTTCTATGCGCAGGGCCGCTTCGCCGATGTCTTCGCGGCCGTCAGACGCGCGCCGCGCGCGATGGCCGACACACTCGCCGCGATTCCCGGCGTGGGCGACATCCAGCTCAGCATCGAGCGCGTGGTGCGCGTGGACATCGCCGGCGTGGATGATCCGCTGCTCGCGCGCATGATCGGCATCGACCCGCGCCAGCCCCGGCGGCTCAATGCGGTGATGGTGCGCAGCGGCGCGCCGCTCGACCCCGACAGCCAGGGCGTGCGCGGCGATGGCGCGATCGATGCGCTGGTCTCGGCCTCGTTCGCGCAGGCCCACGGGCTTGGCCCGGGGTCGCGCCTGAGCGCGCTGATCAACGGCCGCCAGCGCGCGCTGGTCGTGCGCGGCATCGCGCTCTCGCCCGAGTATGTGTTCGCCGGCATGACCGGCATGCCCGACCTGCGCGGCTTCGGCGTGCTGTGGGTCGACGAACGGGTGCTCGCCGCCGCCTGGGACATGGAAGGCGCCTTCGACCATGTGTCGGTGCGGCTCGCGCCGGGCGCCAGCCCGCCCGCGGTGATCGCGGCGCTGAACCGGCACCTCGCCCGCTATGGCGGGCGCGACGCACATGCGCGCGAGCACCAGACCTCGCACGCGTTCCTGCAACGCGAGATCGACGAGCAGCGGGTCTTCGCCACCGTGCTGCCGGTGATCTTCCTGGCCGTGGCGGCCTTCCTGCTCAATGTGGTGATCTCCCGACTGGTGGCCACGCAGCGCGAGCAGATCGCCGCGCTCAAGGCGCTCGGCTATCCCGACCGTACGATCGCCGGGCACTTCATGAAGCTGGTGGCGGTGATCGTCACGGTGGGGCTGATCATCGGCTTTGCCGGCGGCGAGGCCTTCGGCCGGCTCATGACCGGTCTGTATGCCGGCTTCTTCCAGTTCCCCGAGTTCGCGCATCGCATGACCCCGTCGCTCTTCGTCACCGGCGCGCTGGTGGCGGTGATCACCGCGCTGACGGGCACGCTCAACGCGATCTGGGCCACGGTGCGTCTGCCCCCGGCCGAGGCCATGCGCCCGCCCGCCCCGGGGCGCTACCGGGTGAGCTGGCTGGAGCGCATCAGCCCGCGCCTGCTCGGCCCGGGCCCCCGGATGATCCTGCGCAACATGCAGCGGCGCCCCTGGCGCACCACGCTCTCGGTGCTCGGCATGGCCGCCGCGGTGGCCATCGTGATGATGGGCAACTTCGCGCGCGACAGCATCGCGGTGATCGTCGACACCGCGTTCTCGGTGGCGATGCGCGCCGATCTCACCGTCAGGCTGATCGAACCCGGGGACGATGCGGCCCGGCATGCGCTGGCCCGGCTGCCAGGGGTGATCGCGGTCGAATCAGGCCGCGACGTGGCGGTGCGCTTCGTGGCCGGTCATCGCAGCGAACGCGGCGCCATCCAGGGCCTGGAGGCGCAGCCGCAACTGCGCCGCGTGGTCGATCTCGACGGCCACGCCGTGGCCCTGCCCGGCGAAGGTCTGCTGATGAGCGACCGGCTCGCTGCCAAGCTCGGGCTGCGCCCCGGCGATTTCCTGCGGGTCGAGGTGATCGAGGGCAGGCAGCCGAGCCTGCTGGTGCCGCTGGCGGGCACGGTGCGCGACATGATGGGCCTGAACGCCTACATGGAGCGGCGCGCCCTCAACCGGCTGCTCGGTGAATCGGATGTGGCCAGCGCCTACTCGCTGGCGCTGGAGCGCGGCGCGGAACCGGCCACGCTCGCGGCGATCCGCGGGCTGCCGACCCTGGTGGGCACCTTCAGCAAGGCCAGCCTCGAGCGCAACATGAACGAGGTGAGCGCGCGCAACATCCGCATCATGAGCTCGATCATGACGGTGTTCGCGGTGGTGATCGCGGTGGGGGTGGTGTACAACAACGCCCGCATCGCGCTGGCCGAGCGCACCTGGGAGCTGGCCAGCCTGCGCGTGCTGGGCTTCACCCGCGGCGAGGTCTCCGCGCTGCTGCTGGGCGAGCAGGCGCTGCTCATCGCGCTGGCGCTGCCGCTGGGCATGCTGATGGGCGAAGGGCTGGTGCGCGGCATCGTCTCGTTGTTGGCCTCCGACCAGTTCGCCTTCCCGGTGGCGCTGCAGCCGCGCACCTACGCGTGGGCCGCGCTGTGCGTGGTAGCCGCGGGCGTGGGCAGCGCACTGGTGGTGCGTCGGCGGGTCGATCGGCTCGACATGGTGGCGGCGCTCAAGACCCGTGAATGAAGGCTTGCCGGCGCGTCTGCCGGCCGAGGAAAGACGCAGACCGACATGAAACGCAACACGCTGCTCATCACCGCCGGCATCGCTCTGGCGGCAGCCGGCCTGCTCGCCTGGGCCTTCGCGCCGCGCCCGGTGCTGGTGGAGCTCGCCACGGCCGAGCGCGGTCGCTTCGAATCCACCATCGATGAAGACGCGCGCACGCGGCTGCGCGAACGCTTCATGGTGTCAGCGCCCCTGGCCGGCCGGCTGGCCCGCATCGCGCTGCGCGAGGGCGACCCGGTGGCCGCCGGGGCCGTGGTGGCCCGGCTCTCGCCTGTGCTCTCGCCCCTGCTCGATGAGCGCACCGTGCGCAGCCAGCAGGCCCGCGTGGCGTCGGCCGAGGCGGCGGTGCTGCGCGCCGGGGTGCGCGTCGAGCGCGCGCGGGTGGGCCTGCGCCAGGCCGAGAACGAGCTCACGCGCAGCGAGCAGCTTGCCGGCAAGGGCTTTGTCGCGCCCACCAAGCTCGAGGTCGACCGCCTCGCGGTGGCAGCGGCCCGCAAGGAAATCGAGGCCGGCGAACAGGACCGGCATGTCGCCGAGCATGACCTCGAGCAGGCCCGCGCCGCGCTGAGCGCGGTGCGGCAGACCGGCAGCAACGGCGCGCCCTTCGAGGTGCGCTCCCCGATCGAGGGCCGGGTGCTGCGGATCGCGCAGGCCAACGAGGCGGTGGTCGCGCTTGGCGCGCCGCTGCTCGAAATCGGCGACACCCGGCGGCTCGAGATCGTGGCCGAGCTGCTCACCACCGATGCGCTGCGGGTCATGCCCGGTGCCCGTGCGCAGATCGAGCGCTGGGGCGGCCCCGGCATCCTGGCGGGCACGGTGCGGCTGGTCGAGCCCGCGGCCTTCACCAAGGTGTCGGCACTGGGCATCGAGGAGCAGCGCGTGAATGTGCTGCTCGACATCGTCAGCCGGCCCGCGCAGTGGGCCGCGCTCGGCGACGGCTTCCGGGTGTCGGTGCGCATCGTGCAGCTGTCGGAGGACAACGCCGTCACCGTGCCAGTGAGCGCGGTGTTCCCGTTGCCCTCGGCAAAGCCCGACGCGAGCGGGGCACCGCCGATGGCGGTGTTCGTGGTGCGCGAAGGCCGCGCGCGGGTCCTGCCGGTGACGCTCGGCGCCCGCAACGGGGTGCAGGCCTGGATCCGCGCTGGGCTGGAGGCCGGCGAGCCGGTGATCGTCTATCCGCCGCCGGCCGTGGCCGACGGGGTGCGGGTGAAGGCCCGCGGACGCTGAATCGGCGCCGCGCGCGGGCCTGGGGTCAGAGCAGGCCGTCGATCGGCAGCCAGGACAGCACCCGGGCGCCCAGGCGTCGCAGCAGCGGCGCGCCGGGTTCGCGCTCATGCACCTGCTGCGTGCCATCGGCCCGGGTCTCCAGCCACTGCAGCGTTCCCTCGCGCGACAGGCTCACCCGCCAGGTGGCCGCCGTCATGTCCCGGGTGATGGCCTCGGCCAGCGCACGGGTGAGCACCGGGCTGTCCACGGTGAGCCCCATCTCGGTGTTCAGACGGGCCGAGCGGGGATCGAGGTTGAACGAGCCCACGAAAAGGCGCTCCCCGTCCACCAGAAAGGTCTTGCCGTGCAGGCTGGCTGCCGAGGACGCCCCCAGGCGGACATTCCAGGGCAGCCTGGGCAGGCGGACCTGGGCCACGGCATCGGGCTTGAGTTCATGCAGCTCGATGCCCGCGGCCAGCAGCGCACGACGGTGCCGGGCATAACCGGCATGCACCGCCATCACATCGGTGGCGGCCAGCGAATTGGTGATGATGCGCACCGCCACGCCCCGACGGGCGAGTTCCACCAGATGCCTCACCCCTTCCTCGCCAGGCACGAAGTAGGGCGAGACCAGATCGAGGCTGCGGCGGGCGCTGCTCAGCCAGCGGCCGAGCGGCTCGAGCATGCGGCCGGTGGCAGCACCCCCGGCTGGCACCGGCTCGAGTTTGGCCGGCGTGTCGGACAGCACCGCTGCCGGAGCCCACTGCAGCGGGCCATCACCGCCGAGCGGCGCGCCCAGCCAGGGCGAGCGCTGCAGCTCGGCAAGCAGACGCGCCACCTCGGGCAGCCTGCCGGGATCGTCGAGCAGCCGCGCGAGGCCGGTGAGTTCGGTCGCCTCGACCGGCGGCAGCAGCCCGCCGAGCGGGTAGGCCCAGCGGCTGTTCCAGAAGGCATCGAAGTGGCCCGCGGTGGCGCGCGCGACCGGGCCCAGCGCGATGAGATCGAGGTCGGCGAAGAGCAGATCGGCATCCACGCCGTAATAGACATCACCGATGTTGCGCCCGCCCACGATCGTGGCCAGGCTGTCGGCGGTGAACGACTTGTTGTGCATGCGCTGATTGAGTCGCTGGAAGTCGGTCAGGTAGCCCAGGGCCTTGAAGCCGCGCTGCGCGAAGGGATTGAACAGGCGCACCTCCACCCCGGGCTGGGTGGCCGCAGCCTGCAACCAGGCATCCATGCCATCGCTGCCGTTGTCATCGAGGAGCAGTCGCACACGCACGCCACGCTGCGCGGCCCGGCGCAGCTCGTGCAGCAGCAGCAGCCCGGAGGCGTCGGGCCGCCAGATGTAGACCTGCACATCCAGCGCGCGCTGCGCGGTGCGGGCAAGCAGCACCCGGCTGGCCAGGGCCTGGGTGGGGTCGCGCAGCAGGGCCACACCACTCAGCGTGGCATCGCCACCCGGCGGTGCGTAGGCCCTGGCCAGGGCGCTGTCGGCCCCGGCGATCAGATGGGTGCTCGGCTCGCGCTCGGGCAGGGGCGGCAGACGATGGGCGCAGCCCGACAGCGCAAGCCAGGCGCACAGCGCGGCGGCCAGCCACAGCCCGCGACGCAGGACCCGACGGCCCGTCATGTCGGCCCGCACTCGAAGGCGAACCCCGCGTACAGGCCGTCGGCCTTCTCGCCGGTGTTGTCGGTGTCGGTCATCACCGCCACGGCCACCACCGGGCCGGGCGCCACGCCAAACGCGCGCCGATAGTCCTCGCGCAGGTTGCGGCGCACCTCGTGCCACTTGCCCAGGTCCTCGGTGCCCGACTGCACGACCAGCATCTTGATCTGGCGGGTGTGGCTGGAATCGATCAGGGTCTCGGGTGTCTCGCGGCTGCCCCAGATGTACATCAGCGCGGCATAGGGCGGCGGGCGGCCGGTCATGGTCTGCGCGAGCTTGCGCTGCGCGCGCTCGGCCATCGGCAGCTTCGAGGCATCCCCATCGAAGGCCACCACCACCCGCAGCGGCGCATCCTCGCGGGCGCGGTCGGCGTTGTCGGCACCGGGCACCAGGGCATCGGTCTTCCACGACCACCGCAGCCAGGTGGCGGCAGACCGGGCCGGCTGGAAGCCCGCGCCGTAGAGCGAGGCCGCGCCGTCGGCGTGGGCCTGCAGCACCCGGCGGCCATCCTGCGTGAGCAGCTGGTAGCGGGTGTCCTTCTTGAGCTTGGACAGCGGCGCATGGCCCCAGGCGGTGGCGCCGCCCTCGAAGGGCAAGGGGCGCGGGGCGCAACCCTTGGTCTGCGCCGATGCCGCGCCGGCCAGACACATCAGCGTGCCGAGAATCCCGGCGCGCGTCCATCGACGGATGACTGGACTGCCCATGTCACGATCCCTGGGAGGAAACCGGCGCACTGTACCGCGGGAGCCCATGCCGCGACACCGTGC
>NZ_CEXFHW010000109.1:0-13543 GCF_982640115.1 Quisquiliibacterium sp.
GCCAATGAATGCCGGCTCTGAGCGCCCGCTGAGATGCCCCGCACCGAAGCCCTCCTGCTCGGACTGTGCGCGGCGGCATTGCTGCCGCTGCCTGTCCGGGCCCAGCCGGGCGCGGCTCCCGGCACCAGCGCCAGCGCGGGCGAGCCTGCCGCCAGCGACTACCCGCGCCGGCAGCCCGGCCTGTGGGAGGTGCGCAGCGCCGGCGCGCAGTCGGCCGGCGTGCCGCTGGTTCGCTTCTGCGTGGGCGAGGCCACCGATACCGCGGCCCAGCACCTCGACCGGGTGCCCGGCGTGCGCGGCTCGTGCAGCCTGGGCGCCTTCCGGCGCGATGGCCCGTCGTGGATTGCCGAGTCGGTGTGCCGCGACAGCCGCAGCACCGCCAGCAGCCGGGCGGTCGCCTCGGGCGACTTCGTCACCACCTACCGCATCGACACCCAGGTGCGATACGAACCGCCGCTGGGTGGCGTGCGTGCCGAAGACCGTGACTCCGTAGCCGCGAAACGCCTCGGCGACTGCGCTGCCGGCCAGCGTCCCGGCGACATGCTCATCCCCGGCATGGGCACCCTGAACATGACCGACGGTCACTTCCGTCCCGAACCTGCACCCCGCGCAGCCCGTCCGCAGGGCGCCGCTGCGGCGCGGCCCTGACCCCGCTTTCCCTTCCCGACCGAACCCCCCTCGCATCCGCAGGAGCCTCCATGACCCAGAACCCGTTCAAGACCCTGAAGGACTTCAAGCTCGCCTCGGGCAAGACCGGCCAGCTGCACTCGCTGCCCGCGCTCGCGCGGCGTTTCCCGAACATCAAGCGCCTGCCGGTGTCGATCCGGATCGTGCTGGAGTCGGTGCTGCGCAACTGCGACGGCCTGAAGGTCACGCCCGAGCATGTCGAGCAGCTCGCCAACTGGCAGCCCAATGCCGAGCGCACCGCCGAGATCCCCTTCGTGGTGGCCCGCGTGGTGCTGCAGGACTTCACCGGCGTGCCGCTGCTGGCCGACCTGGCCGCCATGCGCACCGTGGCCCGCGGCATGGGCAAGAACCCCAAGACCATCGAGCCGCTGGTGCCGGTGGATCTGGTGGTTGACCACTCGGTGATGATCGATCACTTCGGCAGCGGCAAGGCGCTGAACCTGAACATGAAGCTGGAGTTCGAGCGCAACCAGGAGCGCTACCAGTTCATGAAGTGGGGCATGCAGGCCTTCGACACCTTCGGCGTCGTGCCCCCGGGCTTCGGCATCGTCCACCAGGTCAACCTCGAGTACCTCGCCCGCGGCGTGCACAAGGGCAAGGACGGCGTCTACTACCCTGACACCCTGGTGGGCACCGACAGCCACACCACCATGATCAATGGCATCGGCGTGGTCGGCTGGGGCGTGGGCGGCATCGAGGCCGAGGCCGGCATGCTCGGCCAGCCGGTGTATTTCCTCACGCCCGATGTGGTCGGGGTCGAACTCACCGGCCGCCTGCGCGAAGGCGTGACCGCCACCGACCTGGTGCTCACCATCACCGAGATGCTGCGCAAGGAGAAGGTGGTGGGCAAGTTCGTCGAGTTCTTCGGCGCCGGCACCGCCAGCCTGTCGCTGCCCGACCGCGCCACCATTGCCAACATGGCCCCCGAATACGGCGCCACCATGGGCTTCTTCCCGGTCGACGAGCGCACGATCGAATACTTCGAAGGTACCGGCCGCACCAAGGGCGAGATCGACGCCTTCGCCTCGTACTTCAAGGCCCAGGGCCTGTTCGGCGTGCCCAAGGCCGGGCAGATCGACTACTCAACCGCGCTCAAGCTCGACCTCGGCAGCGTGGCGCCCTCGCTGGCCGGCCCCAAGCGCCCGCAGGACCGCATCGAGATCGGCAAGGTCAGCACCACCTTCGGCGAGCTCTTCAGCAAGCCGGTCGCGGCCAACGGCTTCAACCAGAATGCCGAGCGCCTGAGCCAGCCGGTGAAGACTGCCAGCGGTCTGGAGCTGCACCACGGCGATGTGCTGATCGCAGCGATCACTTCCTGCACCAACACCTCCAATCCCGGCGTGCTGCTGGCCGCGGGCCTGCTTGCCAAGAAGGCGGTCGAAGCCGGCCTGAAGGTGGGCAAGCATGTCAAGACCTCGCTCGCCCCCGGCTCGCGGGTGGTCACCGAGTACCTCGAGCGCGCGGGCCTGCTGCCCTACCTCGAGAAGCTCGGCTTCTCGGTGGCCGCCTACGGCTGCACCACCTGCATCGGCAATGCCGGTGACCTCACCCCCGAGATCAACCAGGCCATCGAGGCGAACGACCTGGTCTGCGCCGCGGTACTTTCGGGCAACCGCAACTTCGAGGCCCGCATCCACCGCAACCTCAAGGCCAACTTCCTGGCCTCGCCGCCCCTGGTGGTGGCCTATGCGCTGGCCGGCAATGTCATGGTCGATCTCATGACCCAGCCGATCGGCAAGGGCAAGGGCGGCAAGGATGTCTGGATCGGCGATATCTGGCCCTCGTCCGACGAGGTCTACAAGCTGATGAAGTTCGCGATGAACCCGAAGGTCTTCCGCGAGAACTACGCCCAGGTGGACAACAAGCCGGGCAAGCTCTGGGAGAAGGTCAAGGGCACCAAAGGTCAGGTCTACGACTGGCCGTCCTCCACCTACATCGCCGAGCCGCCCTTCTTCCAGGACTTCGCGATGGAGCCGCCGGCGGCAGGCGGCTCCATCCGCGGCGCGCGCGCGCTGGGGGTGTTCGGGGACTCGATCACCACCGACCACATCTCTCCGGCAGGCGACATCGACGCCACCTCGCCGGCGGGCAAGTGGCTGCAGGCCAACGGCGTGCTCAAGGCCGACTTCAACAGCTACGGCTCGCGCCGAGGCAACCATGAAGTCATGATGCGCGGCACCTTCGCCAATGTGCGGATCAAGAACGAGATGATCCCGGTCAAGGCCGACGGCTCGCGGGTGGAAGGTGGCATCACCCTGCACCAGCCCAGCGGCGAACAGATGCCCATCTATGACGCCGCCATGAAGTACCAGGCGGAGGGCACGCCCACGGTGATCTTCGGCGGCGAGGAATACGGCACCGGCTCGTCGCGCGACTGGGCGGCCAAGGGCACCCAGCTGCTCGGCGTGAAGGCCGTGGTGGCACGCAGCTTCGAGCGCATCCACCGCTCCAACCTGGTGGGCATGGGCGTGCTGCCGCTGCAGTTCAAGGGCACCGACAGCGCGAAGTCGCTGGGCATCACCGGCAGCGAGCGCTTCGACATCGAAGGCCTCGACGGCGAACTCAAGCCCCAGCAGGATGTCACCCTGGTGATCCACCGTGCCGATGGCAGCACCGAGCGCAAGGCCGTGCTGCTGCGCATCGACACCGCGATCGAGGTCGACTACTTCCGCCATGGCGGCATCCTGCCCTTCGTGCTGCGCCAGCTGATGGCCGCCTGATGGCCCGCTGATCGGCGTCGACGTCGCCCCCATCCGCCCCGGTCCACCACGGCCGGGGCGGGTGTCGCCGGGCATCGGCTTCGATTACACTGCGGCGCACGCTCCCCCAGTCCGCCGCGCTTGCTCTCCAGCCCCATATCCCCGAACCGCCCGGGCCTGACACCCTGGCTGCGGGCACTTTGTCTTGGGCTGGGGGCACTGGCCGCCTGCTGGCTGGCGAGGGCGCTGTCCTTCCAGAGCCCGGTAGGCATGCTGCTGTGGCCTGCCGCCGCGCTGGCCCTGGCCGCAGGCTGGCGGCATGGCGCGATCTGGACCCTGCCCTCGGCGCTCGGCGCGGCAGTCTGGGCCATCATCGACTTCGACAGGCCGGCCTTCGCCGCCACCGCCTTCCTCGCCAGCCTGGGCGGGCCGCTGCTGGCGATCGCGCTGCTGCGCCGCCTCAATGCCTGGAAGCCGGCCGACTACCGCATGGAGGCGGTGCTGCGCTTCACCCTGATGGCGCTGCTGGTGGCCGCGCCGCTCGATGCGCTGGTGGCAGCCGCCGGCCTGCGCAGCGCGGGCTTCATGGACGACGGCAACCCCGCCCATGTGTTCATCGCCTGGTGGCTGATCGACGCCACCGGCATGCTGCTGGTGGCGCCAGCGGTGCTGGCCGCCGCGCGCGACGGGCTTTCGCAGCCGGGGGCCGGCGGCGAGGAGCGCGCCGGCATCGATGTGGCGGCGCTGCTGCTCACCGCGCTGCTGATCTGCGGCAGTCTGGCGTTGTCGGCGATCGGCCAGCATGAGTACAGCCACGCGATCATCTTCTGCTTCTTCCCCATCGTGGCCTGGACCTCGGTGCGCCAGCCCGAGCGCACCACCGCTCTCACCCTGCTGCTCGCCTCGGGCATGCTGCTGGCGCTGCGCGCCTTCCAGCTCGGGGATGCCGACGACAATCTCGCGCGCACGCTCGAGGGCACGGTGCTGGTGCTCTGCGCGGTGGTGGTGGGCCTGCTGATGCAGGCCGTGGCCACCGACCGCCGGCAGGCGCTCACCCGGGTGGCCCTGCAGGCGCGGCAGGACATGACCACCGGCCTGCTGAACGACCGCGGCCTGCTCAACGAGCTGGCCGAGCGCCTGGCCGCGCCGGAGCGGCCGGGCTATGGCCTGGTGGGCATCCACATCGCCAACTTCGACACCATCAACGATCTCTGCGGTCCGATCCAGGGCCTGCACCTCGAGCAGGGCGTGGCCATGCTGCTCATGCGCCAGCCCGGCGCGCTGCAGGCAGCGCGCCTGTCCTCGGGGCGCTTCGCGCTGATGATCGTGGCCGATTCGGTGACCAGCGTGCGCGCGCTGGCCCGCGAGCTCTACGCGCAGCTCAATGGTCAGGTCTACAAGGCCGAGCACGGCAGCATACGGCTGCAGGCCAGCGTGGGCGGCCTGCTGATCGCGCCCTCGATCATGATCGAGAGCGAGGACTGCCTGGTGTCGCTGTCCGATGCCATGAGCATCGCCGCCAGCGTTCGCGACCCGCAACTCTTCGTGGAGCCGCTGTCGCAGTCGATCATCGACACCCGCCGCGCCCATCAGGGCAAGCTCGAGCATGTGCGCGAGGCGATTCGCGCCAAGCGCCTGGAGATCTTCGCCCAGCCGATGATCGATCCCGATGCACCCGCTGGCATGCTGGCCTACGAGGTGCTGATCCGCATGCGCGACCCCGCCGGCCAGCTGATCCGCCCGCCGGAGTTCCTGCCACTTGCCGTGCAGGCGCAGATGACGGTCGCCCTGGACCGCAGCGTCATCGAGATGGTGTTCGAGTGGCTGGCCCAGCATCCCGAGGCGCTGGCGCGCACCTGGAAGTGCTCGATCAACCTCTCGGGCATGACCATGAGCGACGGCATGATCGCCGCCTTCATCCGCGATCAGCGAGCCCGCTTCGGCATCCCGGCGGCACGCATCGTGTTCGAGATCACCGAGAGCGAGGCCATCCGCAATCCCGGGGCGGCATCACGACTGGTGGACGAACTGCGCGCCGAAGGCTTCGGCATCGCGCTCGATGACTTCGGCACCGGCCTGGCCACCTTCGAGTACCTCAAGCGATTCCCGATCGACTACCTCAAGATCGACGGCTCCTTCATCCGCAACCTGGTGAATGATCCGATCGACGAGGAGATCGTGCTCTCCACGGTGCGGGTGGCGCGGCGCCTGAATGTCAAGACCATCGCCGAGCATGTGCACAACCTCGATGTGTACGAACGGGTGTGCGCGTTGGGCGTGGGCTTCGTGCAGGGCGAGTTCATCGGCGCGGCGCAGCCGATCCGCGAGGTCTTCGAGCCGCGCGACGACTTTGCGACGCGAACCGCCGCGGCCCGCGCTGCCGCGCGCAGCGGCAGCGAGCCGCCGCGGCTGGTGATCCCGGGCGAACGGGTGCTCAGCCGGGCAGTGTCCAGCGAAGGTCGCTGAACCAGGCGTTCAGCGCGCCCCCACCCTGGTCGGTGTCGGCGGCCAGGGCCACGCCGGTGAGCGCCGGCGTGCCCGGGCCGTGCTCGACCCCGAATGCACGGCGAAAGTCGGCCGGGATGTCTCGCTCCTGCGTCCACCAGGGCCCCGGCGCTGGCGCCGACCGGATCACCAGCACCTGCACCCGCGCGGTGTAGGGCGAGGCCAGCAGGGTTTCGGCCGGCGCCCGCGGGTCAGCCACATAGCACAGGCTCGCGGCCGGCAGGCGAGGATCGTGCAGCCCCCGGGCCAGCCTGAGCAGCAGGCGATCGGCGATCGGCACCCGCTCCAGCGGGTGGTCGAAGAACAGGTACAGGCGCAGGCTGAAATCGTCACCAGCCTTCTCGCCGAGCGCGCCCGTGCCCGCCGGCCAGGTATCGGTGCGCCACGACCAGGCCAGACGCTCGGCCCGCAGCGGCGGATCGAATCGGCACACCAGGCTTGAGGCCGAGCGGCGCGACTCGATCTGCAGCACCGTGCCGCCAGGCCCGCTCACCAGCCGATGCCGGTTTGGCTCGATGCCGCGCAGGGTCTGCACCTCCCAGGCTGCGGGCAGCGCGCCGCCGGGCGCAAGATCGGCGAAGCCGGGCGTGGGCTGGGCCGCCGGCCGCGACGAGACGGCAGCGCGCACCGGCACCGGGCCAGGGGCAGGCTCGACGGCGCGATCGCGCAGCCGCGCCGCCGAAGGATCCTGTGCCCGCGCCGGCGTCTCGGCGAGCAGACCGGTCAGCGCCAGACCGGCTGCAGCGAGCCCTGTGCCCAACGCCCGCCGGCGGGCCGGTACCGGCGTCGACACGGAGTCCGTGCGCCCGCCCCGCCACGCGAGGAAGCGCCGCCAGTCTGGCGCCTCGTCGACATCCCAAAGGGTGGGCAGCTCGTGCCAGCGCAGGCCGGCGGCGGCAAGCCGCTCGCGGGTCTGCCCCATCACCCGCGCCGTGCTCCAGTCGATGCCGCGAAACGCTGCCGGCGCATCACGGCGTGCGCCGACCAGCGCGTAGCCGCCATCCTCGGTCGGGCCGAAGACCATGTCGTGCCCGGCCAGCGCCGCGAAGGCCGCGCGAATGACCTCGGCGTCGATCGGCGGACAGTCGCAACCGATCAGCACCGCATGCCCTCCCTCGCGCAGGCGATCACGCAGGGCGCGGGCCATGCGCTCACCGAGATCGCCATCAGGCTGGGCGACCCAGCGCATGCCGTGGCGCCGGGCCAGCGCCACCATGCGGCGGCCGGGGTCGTGGCCCGTGACGCACAGCCATGGGCTGACACCCTCGATGCGCGCCACCGCCGCCAGGGTGTGCGCCAGCAACTCGCGATGGATCGCCAGCGCCTTGTGCGGCCCGAGCCGCGCGGCAAGGCGGGTCTTGACGCGGCCCAGCTCGGGCGCGCGCGCAAACACGATCAGGTGACGGGGCAGCTCGCTCATGGTGGGCCACCGTAGTAGCGACGATGCAGCCGCCGCGGCGACTCGCCCAGGAAGTAGCGCAGTCGCAGCGACCACATCAGCAGGATGGTACGCAGCACACCATCGCGTTCCCAGCGACGCGCGCTGGTGACCGCCGGTGGCCGCAGCGCGGCGGGTCGGCCCGCCGCACGGCGCAGGGCCGCGCTGAGGGCGATGTCCTCCATCAGCGGGATCTCGGGATAGCCTCCCACCGCCCGCCAGGCAGCCGCGCTCACGAAGATCGCCTGGTCGCCGGTGCAGATGCCGGTGAGGCGCGAGCGCCGGTTCATCATTGCGCCCACCCCGCGCAGCAGCAGACGCGAGCTGTCCAGGCGGACATCGAAGCGGCCCCAGCGTGCGCCCGCGCGCAGGGCTTCACCAACCCGCGCCGCCCAGCCCATCGGCAGGCGGGTGTCGGCGTGCACGAAGATCACGGCGTCCCAGCCGGCAGCCAGCGCGGCCGCGCCGGCGTTCATCTGCAGGGCACGCCCGCGGGGCGCGGCGATCACCGCCGCCCCCGCGGCATGGGCCAGCGCCGGACTGTCATCGCCGCTGCCGCCGTCGGCCACCAGCACCTGCGAGGCCTCGGCAAGCAGGGGCGCCAGCGCCGCGACCAGACGGGGCGCCTCGTCGAGCACGGGCACCACCACGGCGATGCGCGGGCTCATGCGCCGCGCCGCCGGGTCCGTGCGCGCAGCGCCTGGCCAAGCAGGGGCCAGCCACGGCGCGCCGCCACCATCAGCAAGGCCAGCGCGCACAGCCCCAGCAGGGTCTGGGGCGAGAGCGCCTCCTGCGCGGACTCGAACTGCGCCAGGCGGTTGCCCACGCCGGCCAGCACCACCATGGCGGGCAGCATGCCGATCAGCGTGGTGAGGTAGAAGACGCGGGCACGCACGCCGGTGAGCCCGAGCAGCAGGTTGACCACGAAGAAAGGCAGCACCGGGACCAGGCGCAAGGAGAGCAGATACAGGAAGGCGCCCTCGCGGGCGAGGCCATCATCGATGCGCGCCAGACGCCGACCCCACATCCGCAGCAGGACATCGCGCAGCAGGTATCGGGCCGAGAGGAACGACAGCACGGCGCCGGCGCTCATGCCCAGCGCCGCCAGCAGCACCGCCCAGCCCGGACCGAAGATCGCGCCGCCGACCAGGGGCAACACCAGCGTGCCCGGCAGCGAGAACGCCGCCATGGCGAGGCAGGCCGCCAGGAAGCCCAGGCCCGCGACCACCGGGCTGGCGGTAACCCAATCGGCCAGCGCAGCCTGATGCAGACGCAGCTCGGCCAGGGCGAGTCGCCGATGCAGGCCCAGCCCGAAGAACAGACCGATCCCGACAGCGAGCAGCGCGATCAGCGCCCAGCGGCCCCGGCTCACCCGCGCGCCGTCAGGGGGTGATCGCCACCAGCACGCTGCAGGGCGCGTGCTCGATCAGCGCCTTGGACACCGAGCCTCGCCACCAGCGCTCCGCCCAGCTGCTGCGGTGCTGGTGTCCGACCACGATCAGGTCGGCCTTGACGGCCTGGGCGCAGCGCACGATCTCATCGACCGAGCTGCCCGCGACCACCTCGCCGCGGGCGCTCAGGCCAGCCTCGGTGAGGCGGCGCAGGCCGGCGGCGAGAATGGCCTCGTACTCGGCACGGTCGGCCGGCTCGGTCTCGGCACCGTAGGCCCAGCCATCGGCCACCACCGGAGTGACCGTGGTGGGCATCACCGCGATCAGGTGCAACTCGGCCTGCGACCACTGCACGATTTCGCGGCAGTCGAGCAGCGCCTTCTGTCCGGACTGCGACCCGTCATATGCCAGCAGAACCCGCTTGTACATGATGCCCTCCCGAGTTGAGCGACCGCACCGCGGGCGGATGCAAACCCCGCCCGCGCACGATACCTCAGTCCAGCTTCACGCCGAGCGCCTCGACCTCGCGGATCCACTGCACGGCATCTTCCCGCCACATCCGCAGGGCATCGGCTCGCCCCTTGGTGGCATCGGGAATCGCGAAGTTCTCGCGCAGGGCGCGCGCCCGCGGCGTCTCATTGCCCTCGACGGCAACCCGCGAAAGCAGCTCGAGGATCTCCACGGGCACCGCCGAGTTGGCGCTCAGGGCGAGCCCACCCTCCAGGCGCGCTATCGGCGCCTTCAGACCCTGCTCGATCAGGGTGGGCACATCCGGCAGCTTGGGGCTGCGGTACTGGCCGGTGGCCGCGATCGGGCGGATGCCCTTGTCGCGCACCGTGGCGAAGGCCTGGAAGCTGCCCACCGCCATGGTGAGCGTGCCGGTGCCCATCTCCACCCACATCGGCCCCTCGCCCTTGTACTGGATGGCCTGCACCTTGCCGCCGAATTCGCGATTGAGTGTCTCGGCCAGCACGTGCGGGTAGGAGGCGACGGCATACGAACCCATGGTGGTGGGCTGGCGCTTCACGAACTCGGTCAGCTCGGCGAGGTTGCGCACACCGGTCTTCTCCTGGACGGCCAGCACCAGCGGCCCCGAGGGGAACACCGTGATCGGCGCGATGTCCTTGGCAAGATCGAAGGGCAGCTTGCGATAGAGGACCCGGGTCTGCCAGAGCATGCCGGTGGTGGTCGACAGCAGGGTGTAGCCATCGGGCGGGGCCTTGAGCATGGCCTCGGTGGCGATGATGCCGCTCGCGCCGGGCCGGTTCTCCACCACCGCCGGCTGGTTGAAGCGGGCGGTGAACTGCTCGGCGAAGAGGCGCGCATAGGCATCGCTCAGACCACCGGGGGCGGCGCCGACCAGGATTCGCAGCGGTCGATTGGGATAGGTGCCCTGAGCGCGGGGCGCCGAGAGCGGCGTGGCCGCGAGGGCAGCGCCCGCGAGCATGAGCTTGCGGCGGTGGGTGTCGGTCATGAGCGGTCTCCGTGATGGGTGTCGGCGCTGGCGCCTGTGCTTGTGATGCGGCTCGGCGGCGCCATCCGGTGGAGGGTCCGCGTGATCCGGCCATGGCGCGTTCGCGCCACCGCCGGATTCTCGGCAAGCTGCCCGGCGACGGCGGCAAGACCCTGCGACTCATCGGAGATCGGTCAGGAAATGCCCGTTGCTCAGACAAGACCGAGTTCGGCTGGCGTGGCTCCGGGGAAGACCCGCTCCAGACGCGCGGTGTTCAGCCCGTAGAGGCGCTGAAAGACACCGCCCAGCACCGCCCGGTACTCGTTGAGCACCGGGCAGTCGCGGTCCTGGAACAGGGTCTGGCGTTCGAGGCGGACCTGCTCACCCGCCACCCGCCCGCCGCGCACGGCACCGCCGAGCAGCCAGTAGACCGTGCCATGACCGTGATCGGTGCCGCGATTGCCGTTCTCGCGCACGGTGCGTCCGAACTCGCTGAGCACGACCACCAGGGTGTGCTCCCACAGCGGCCCCATGCCCCCGGCGAAGGCGGCCAGGCCCCGACCGAGCTCTTCGAAGCGCGAGGCCAGCGCACCGGTGGCCGCGCCCTGCCCCACATGGGTATCCCAGCCGCCGACATCGATGAAGCCCAGCGCGTGCCGATCGCGCATCAGCCGGGCCACCCGCCTTGCCTCGAGCTCGAAGCCGCGGGCGCTCACCGCCTGACGGCCGGCCTGCGCCATCTCGCCGGCGAGGTCGCGCGCGGCCTGCTCACGCACCGCGAAGCCCTCGGCAACCTCCCGGGCCAGAGGCGTGTCGCGGTACATCGCGCTCACCAGCTCACGCTGGCGCGCATCCACCGGCCGCGCGGGCGCACGCACCGAGACGGTGGCCACCGGCTGCTCGCCACGCAGGACGAGCGGCAACTGCTCGGTGAAGGCGATCGGCTGTCCGGCCCCGATCTGCGCCGCCAGCCGGTTGAGGAAACCGGAGGCATAGTTGCGCGGCCCCTCTGGCGCCTGCCCCATTTCGATCGCGTCCTGGGTCTCGAAGTGGCTGCGGCTCAGGTTGTGGATGCCCGAGAAGGGCAGGAACAGCGCCTGGCCGCGGCGATAGAGCGGCAGCACCGTGTCGGTCAGCGCCGGATGCAGCGTCCAGTCGGCGTCGAGGTGCAGGTCGGTGGCGGCGGCAGGATCGGGCACCGGCAGCGCGATGTTCGGGCGCACCTCGCGATAGAAGCGGCTCTCGCGCGGCACGAGCAGGCTCAGGCTGTCGTAGCCGCCGCGCAGGAAGACCATCAGCAGGCGCGCGCCTTGCGGCTCGCCCGCCCAGACCCGGCTGGCCACCAGGGCGGGCGCAAGGCCCAGGCTGCTGCGCAGCCAGTCTCGACGCTTCATCGTCATGCTCCTTGCGAACGGGGCTCAGCGCATCATGAATGCCGGCGACGCGAGCAGCAGAAAGTTGCGCTCGGCCACCGAACCGGCCCGGGCCAGCGCCGCCTGGGTGGCCGGACCTGCCGGGCGCGCAAGCGCCAGGGCCACGGGCGTTGCGCCCATGGCCCGGGCGATGTCGAAGCGTGCGGTCATCTGACCGGGGCTGCTCCAGGCCGGGGCCGAGAGCGGGTAGCCGTCGGGCGTGGGCCGCGAGAAGAGCGGCTGCCCCAGGCGCGCCAGCCAGCCGAGCGCGGGCGCCGGATCGCGCAGGGGCTGGGCCTCGGCGACGAGCCGCAGACCCGAGCAGACGAAGTGCATCGGGGTCTTGAACAGCCGACCGAGCGAGGGCTGGAATGCAGGCGATCCGATCAGAGCCTCGATGACCGGGGCGATCTCGCCGTCACGCTCGAGAAAGATGTCGGCGGCATGCGCCACCAGCGCCGGCGGCGCCGGGTCGGCCACCAGGTAACGCACGAGCTTGCCGCACACGAAGCGGGCAGTGGCCGGATGGGCCGCGAGCAGGTCGAGCACCTCGTCGAGCTCCTCGAGACCGCGGCCACGGATGCGCCGGCCGAGCAGCTGCTTGTCGCCGCCATCATGGCGATTGGGATTGAACTCGAACACCCCCTCGCGACGGTAGAGCGGCTGCAGGCCGGGACGCAGTCGGGGCGTGTCATCGGTGAAGTTCACGCCCACCCCGGTGAGCACCCGCGCAAGTTCCTGGACATCGGCCTGCCGGTAGCCACCATCGACGCCCAGGGTGTGCAGTTCGAGCAGTTCGCGGGCGAGGTTCTCGTTCAGGCGGCCGGCCGCATTCTGCTCGTTGTCGAGGTAGCGCAGCATCGCGGGATGGCGCACCGCCGCGCCGAGCAGATCGCGGAATCGCCCGAGCGCATGGGCGCGGATCGCGCGCTCCTCGTAGTCGCCCACCAGGGCCCGCAGGTTCGCCTTGTACTGATTCACGCTGAAGTGGTTGAACCAGAACCAGGTCATCAGCTCACGCAGCTGGTGGCGGGAGTGCACGGCCTGCAGGAGGCTGCGCGCCTGGGCCTGCCGGGACCACTGCGCGAGTTCCTGCTGATAGGCCTGCCGGGCCGCGCGCTGGCGGGCCTCGTCGCGCTCGGCCTCGGCGGCACGGCGGCTGCGCTCCAGCGCGATCAGGAGGGCAGCGAGCCCGTCGCGGTCAGGGGGCATGGCGGGCAGTGTTGCAGCCACCTCGGGCGGCAGGCCATGGCCCGGTTCGGGGCGCAGCTGGGCCGCCAGCCATGACGCGTGGCCGAGGCTGGCATGGGCGGCCAGCAGCGAAGGCGTGCATCCCCAGCTCAGGCGATCGAGCCAGGCACCGGTGTCGGCGCTTGAGGGGGCACTTGAGGGGGCGTTTGCCGTGGCGAGCGGGCCTGAGGCTGCCCGCGCAGGCCCGGACGCCGCGCCCGGCACCGTGTCCGCAGGCGATGGCCCAGGTACCCTGCCCGGCACGGCACAGCCCGCCGTGAGCACCACGCTGCCCGCCGCAGCCGCCCGCAGCGCCCCGCGGCGGGAGGCGCGAAACACCGTTGCCGTGACCCCGGCGGGATTCGCGGGTGGAGACAAGCCGGACATGACGGGCTCAGGCATAGCATGAAGCGCCAGGCGCCACCACCCCGCGCCACCTGGACGCGCCCTCTGAAAAGACCAAGGGCTCAGGATCCGTGAGGAACCTGAGCCCTTGTTTCCGTTGGTCGGGACGGCGGGATTCGAACTCGCGACCCCTTGCACCCCATGCAAGTGCGCTACCAGGCTGCGCTACACGCCGACAAGCTGAGAATTATAGCTTGAATCCAAGTCTATTCAGACCGTGAGCATGGCGCGAATATGCAAAAGTTCTTGGTGTACCGACAAGGCCGATTCAAAACCAGGTCGGTACGACAGATGGGTTGTCATTTCATGGGCCAGTTCATCTG
>NZ_CEXFHW010000110.1:0-13215 GCF_982640115.1 Quisquiliibacterium sp.
CGCGCCGATTGCGCCCGCGCAATGGCGCCGCACCGCGCACGGGCCACCATCAGGTCGTGCCCTGCCCCGCAGCGGCGACAGCCCGCCAGGCACCGATTCACCCACGACACCCCGGCGCCGCTGGCCCGCGCGCGCCCGACCGACAAGGAGACCCGCATGCAGTCCGTGACCCAGTTGCCCGTCAAGCGCGACACCACCCCCGCCCCGGCCGCAGGCGAGAGCGCCCGCCATCCGCTGGGCAATCTGCGCAGGGAGGTCGACCGCCTGTTCGACGATTTCGCCAGCGGTCTGGCCTCCTGGCCGTTCGGCCGGCGGCTGTTCGACCAGCGCCTGTTCGAACCGCGGCTGTGGGATGCCCGCAGCGGCCGCGACGATGCCATCGAGATCGACATGCCCACCGTCGACATCGAGGAGACCGAGAAGGCCTACCGGATCAGCGCCGAGATGCCGGGCGTGGACGAGAAGGACATCGAGGTGACCGTCGCCGACGAGATGCTCACCCTGCGCGGCGAGAAGAAGCAGTCCCGCGACGAAAAGCGCAAGGGCTACGAGTTCAGCGAGCGCGCGTACGGGCTTTTCGAGCGCAGCTTCTCGCTGCCATCGGGCGTGGACGCAAGCGCCATCAGCGCAAGCTTCTCGCGCGGGGTGCTGAGCGTGGAGCTGCCCAAGACGCCCGAGGCGCAGCGCCAGGAGCCGCGCCGCATCGCGGTGAAGTCCACCTGACCCGCCCGGGAGCGCGACCATGAACCGAGCCGCCAGCGCCACGCTGGCCGGATGCCGCATCCGCGACGTGGTGACCGTCAGCCGCGAGACACCCGTGGCGCGCTGCGCCCAGCTCATGCACGACGAGCATGTGGGCAGCGTGGTGGTGGTCGACCAGCATGACGGCCGGCGCATGCCGGTGGGCATGATCACCGACCGTGACATCACCATCGAGGTGGTGGCCTTCGGCATCGACCCGCAGCGGCTGGTGGCCGGCGACATCATGTCGCCGCAGCCAGCCACGGCGCGCGAGAGCGACGACCTTCTGGAGGTGCTCGCCCGGATGCGTCAGCATGGCGTGCGCCGTCTGCCGGTGGTGGGTGGCGACGGCGCACTGCGCGGCATCGTCACCGCCGACAATCTCTGGGAGCTGCTGGCCGAGGAGATCGACGCGCTGGCAAGGGTGATTGCTGCCGCACAGGCGCGAGAGAGTCGCACCCGCGGCGCCCTCGCCGCGGCGAGCAGCCCGAGCTGAGCGGCCGGACGCCACCACCATTCGCTGCTGAAAACGGACATTCGCCAGGGCGAATCTGCATAGACACCAGGTGGCCGGGGTGTCACCATCGGCGCATCACCGCCCGCGCTGCTGCGCCCGCCCTGCATGAACCACACCGCCCGACCGGTCCCGGTCAACACCGTCGACCGCGTCGCCTTCCGCGAGATGTGCGCGCAGTTCGCGCGGCGCGAGATCGGCCCGCGCTGGGAGCAGGCCGACCGCACCCGCATCTTTCCGCGGGAGTTCCTGGTGGCTGCGGCCCGCGCCGGCCTCATCGGCATCACCGCCGACGAATCCCTCGGCGGCGCCGGTCTGGGCTGCTATGAAGAGGCCATCGCCATGGAGGAGATGAGCCGGGTCAATCCCAATCTCGCCGTGGCCGTCCTGGTCCAGAATGTCGCCGGCAGCATCCTCTACGAACACGGCGATGCCGGCCAGCGCGAGATCGCCCGCCGCGTGATCGCCGGTGATTGCGTCGTGGCCATCACCGTCACCGAGCCCGAGGCCGGCAACGATGTGGCCGGCCTGAAGACCACCGCGGTACGCGAAGGCGACCACTGGGTGCTCGATGGCATGAAGTCGTTCATCACCCTGGGCGGCGACGCCGATGTGCTGGTCACCCTGGCCCGCACCGACCCTGCCGCGGGGCGTCAGGGCATGGCCTTCTTCGCCGTCGACAGAAACAGCCCCGGCGTGCTCGCCACCCGCATCGAGACCCATGTCAACCGGCCCGCGCCCACCTACCGCATCCACTTCGACAAGGTGCGGGTGCCCGAGTCTCGCCGGCTCAATGCCGGCTTTCGCGAGATCATGGCCGGATTCAATCGCGAGCGGGTGATGGTCGCCGCGCGCTGGCTGGGGCACATGAGCCATGCGCTCGAATGGGCGCGCGAGTACGCCACGGTGCGCCAGCAGTTCGGCCGGCCCATCGGCGCCAACCAGTCGATCGCCTTCCAGCTCGCCCAGGCCCATGTCGATGTCGAGGCCACCCGGCACCTCACCTACCACGCTGCCCAGCGCTGGGACAGCGGCGTGCCGGTGCGCGACCTGATCCTCGATGTCTCCTCGGCCAAGCTCTTCGCCACCCAGGCGGTGGTGCGGGTCACCCAGACCGCGCTGCATGTCGGCGGCGGCTGGGGCCTCACCGAAGAGCTGCCGGCCATGCGTCTGGCCATGGACGCGCTGGTGGCGCCCGTCACGGTGGGCAGCTGGGAGATCCAGCTGCGTGCCATCGCCCGCGAGCTCGGCCTGCCCTGCGACTGAAGCGGGCCTGGTCGTGAAACCCCAGGCCACCGCCACCGCCACGCCGCCGCGCAAGCCGGTGGGCGCGCTCAGCGCCGGGCTGGCCGTGCTGCGCCATCTCGGGCGCAGCGGCGGCGGGGCCGGCGTGAACCGCATCGCCCGCGAGCTCGGCCTGAATCCCAGCACCTGCTTCAACCTGCTGCGTACCCTCGCCTGGGAGGGCGTGGTCAGCTTCGACCCTGCCAGCAAGACCTACCGCCTCGGGCCGGGCGTGGTCGAGCTCGCCCGCGGCGCGCTCGAGCCGGCAGCGCGGGCGCGGCAGATGCGCCCGCACCTCGAGGCCGTGGCCGCCCGACACCGGGTCACCGTCACGCTCTGGCAGCGGGTTGGCGACGACCGGGTGGTCCTGATCGACCGGGCCGAAGCCGATGCCGCGATGCAGGTGCACATGCCGATCGGCCAGCGCCTGCCGCTGCATGTCGGCGCGCTCGGCCGCTGCATGGCGGCGCAGGCCGGGCTGCGCAAGGCCGCACTGCGCGAGGCCTTCCGACCGCTGCGCTGGGAGTCGCCCCCGTCATTCGAACAGTACTGGCGCTCGGTGCGCCTGGCCGCCGAGCAGGGCTGGGCCGCCGACCAGGGCAACTTCGTGCGCGGCGCCACCACGGTGGCCGCGGTCGTGCCCGATGCCGCCGGCAGGCCCGATCTCGCCCTGAGCGCCATCGGCTTCAGCGACCAGTTCACCCCGGCGAGCCTGGCGGCACTCGGCGCAGACCTGCGCCGCCGCGCCGCCGCCGCCGCACCCGCCACAACCACCGCCTGAGCGCCCCCCCGGAGACCGCATGGCCCTCGATTTCAGCTTCTCCCCCGAACACGAGACCGTGCGTGAGACCGTGCGCCGCTTCGCCCAGCAGCAGATGGCCCCGCTGGTGCAGCAGGCCGAAGAGACCGAGACCTTCCCGCGCGAGCTCTTCGCCCGCTGGGGCGAGCTCGGCCTGCTGGGCGTGCGCTACCCGCAGGCCGACGGCGGCAGCGGCATGGACAAGGTTGCCGACTGCATCATCCGCGAGGAGATGAGCGCGGTCTGCCAGGCCTTCGCCTCGAGCTGGTCGGCTCACACCCATCTCGGCATCTGGCCGATCTGGAAGATCGGCACCGAGGACCAGAAGGCGCGCTTCTTCCGCCCGGCGCTGGCCGGCGAACGGATCTCCGCCTTCGGTCTGAGCGAGCCCGACGGCGGCTCCAACATCCGCTCGCTCAAGACCCGCGCCGAGAAGGTCGCCGGCGGCTGGCGCCTGAACGGCAGCAAGCTCTACATCACCAATGCACCGATCGCCGACTTCATGCTGGTGGCCGCGCGCACCGGCGCCGAACTCACCGCCGAGGCGATCAGCCTGTTCATCGTCGAGCTGCCCAACCCCGGCTTCGACATCCACAAGCTGCGCAAGGAGAGCATCCGCAGCTCCGAGACCGGCCTGATCCACATCGCCGATGCCTTCGTGCCCGACGACGGCCTGCTCGGCGGGCGCACCGGCACCTATCCGGTGATCCTCGAGTCGCTCAGCGAGAACCGGGTGGGCGTGGCCGCCAACGCGCTGGGCATGGCCCGCGCCGCCTTCGAGGCGGCCAGCAGCTACGCCCGCGATCGCGTGATCGGCGGCCGCCCGATCGGCGACTACCAGTCCATCGCCCACCAGATCGCCAACATGTCGGCCGACATCGAAGCCGCGCGCTGGCTGGTCTACCACGGCGCCTGGCGGGTCGATCAGGGCACGCTCGATCCGGCCACCGCCGCCCGGGTGAAGCTGGTGGCCAGCGAAACCGCGGTGCGGGTGAGCGAGGCGGCCATCCGCGTGCTGGGCGGCGCTGGCATCATGCGCGAGTACCCGGTGGGCCGCATCCACCGCGATGCCCTGCTGTATGTCATCGGCGAAGGCACCAGCGAGATCCAGCGCAACATCATCGCGCGCTCGATGGGCTTCAAGGCCTGAGCGCCCCGCCGTCGCCGCAAACCGTTCTCCGGAGCCGATCATGCCGCTGCCTTCCGAGCCCGTCCTGCACCGCATCCCCACCCGCGACGGGCTGGTCTTCAATGCCTGGATCGAGGGCCCGGCCCACGGCCCGCTGGTGCTGCTGCTGCACGGCTATCCGCAGTCGCGGCACAGCTGGCGCGCCCAGCTGCCGGCGCTGGCCGCGGCGGGCTACCGCGCGGTCGCGCCCGACCAGCGGGGCTATTCGCCGGGCGCGCGGCCCGATCCCGCCGACATCCAGAACTACCGCTACGACCTGCTCATCCAGGATGCCATCGACATCGCCAACGCCTGCGCCGGGCCAGGCACGCGCTTCCATCTGGTGGGCCACGACTGGGGCGGACAGGTGGCCTGGGGCGTGGCCGACCGGCACCCGCAGCGGCTGGCCTCGCTCACCATCCTGTCGCGGCCGCACCCTTCGGCGTTTCTGCGCGCCCTGCAGTCCGACCCCGATCAGCAGCATCGCTCGCGGCATCACACCGCCTTTCTCGATCCCAACACCGGGCCGATGCTGCTTGCCGATGGCGCCCGCCGGCTGCGTGCACGCATGGCCGAAGGCGGCATGCCGGCCGATGCCATCGAGGGCTATCTGTCGGTGCTGGGCGAGCCCGCGGCGCTGGAGGCGGCACTGGCCTGGTACCGGGCGCGCGAGGGCCTGCGCACGCCGATGGGCCCCATCCAGGTGCCCACGCTGTATGTCTGGGGCGACGGCGACCAGACCGTGGGCCGGGCCGCGGCGCAGGGTACCGGCGAGTTCATCAAGGCGCCCTACCGGTTCGCCGAGCTGCCCGGCATCGGTCACTTCTCCTCTGACGAGGCGCCCGAGGCGGTCACCCGGCTGATGCTCGGCCACCTCGGCGCCCACCGGGTCTGAGGGCCGGCGCACCGGCGCACGGCACCCCGACGGGTTGCGGGCGTGGCGCATACCTGCGCCCGCAAGCCGGCACTCAGCCCTCGTCAGCCAGCTGGCGGCGCAGCGCCGCCTTGTTGATCTTCTCGAGGGTGGAACGCGGCAGCTCTTCCACCACCCGCACCTCGCGCGGCTGCTTGAAGCCGGCCAGGGTGGCCGCGCAGGCGGCCGCCACCGCGCGGGCCAGCGCGGCGCGGCCCTCGGCATCGGGCGGGCCGCCGCGCACGAAGGCCACGGGCACCTCGTCGAGCATGGGATGACGCTGGCCGACCACCGCCGCCTCGACCACGCCCGGCACGGTCATGATGACGCGCTCGATCTCCGAGGCGGCGACATTCTCGCCGCCGACCTTGAGCATGTCCTTGGAGCGATCGGCGAAGTAGAGCCAGCCGTTCTCGCCAAGCGTCACCCGGTCGCCGGTGTGGAACCAGCCCTCGGCATCGAAGGCGTCGGCGGTGGCCTGCGGGTTGTCGAGGTACTCGGCAAAGAGCGACAGGCCGCGCACGCCCTTGACCTGGAAGTCGCCGGTCTCGCCGGGCAGCGCCTCGCGGCCATCGACCAGGATGCGGATGCCGTACTCCGGCGCGGGCAGGCCCATCGACAGCGGCGCATTGGGCAGGTCGATGAGCCCGAGCGTGCCGTGGGTGATGGTCTCGGTCATGCCCCACCAGCCCAGGGTCTTGATCCGGTAGCGGGCATCGGTGGGCGGCTCGCACACGCCGGTGCCCCACAGGCGGTAGCGGTGCTCGGGCACCGGCTGGTCCATGAGCGCGCGCGGAATGAAGCCGATCACCGAGGCCCAGGTGCATCCCTCCTCGAGCGACACCGGCCAGAAGCGGCTGGCCGAAAAGCGCGGGTTGACCACCGCGGTGGCACCCGCCCAGAGTGTGGCCAGCATGGAATAGGCCTGCGCATTGGTGTGGAACAGCGGCAGCGTCACCATGTGGATGTCGTCGGCGCGCAAGCCCTCGTGGGTGGCATTGATTCGGGCCCCCCAGAGCGCGTTGGCATGGGTCCACAGCACGCCCTTGGGCCGCGAGGTGGTGCCCGAGGTGTACTGCACGCTGAAGGGCGCAAGCGGATCATGCCCGCGGGCCGGCAGCGTGGCGGGATCGGCGTCGATCGCCTCGAAGGCATCCGTGGCCGAGGGGGTGGCCGCGCCGGCATCTTCGCCGTTGTCGGTCCGGGTGACCGCGAGCCAGCGCAGTCCCGGGCAGGCCTGGCCGACCAGCGCCGCGAAGCGCGGCTGGGTGATGCCACCCACCACCGCCGCGTGTTCGGCGAAGTAGCGAAGCTCGTCGGCGCTGGAGCGGGCGTTGGTAGTCACCGCCACCGCGCCCATCCAGGCGCAGCCGAACCACGCAATGACAGCCTCGGGGCAGTTGTCCAGATGCACCAGCACCCGGTCGCCGGGCCGCACCCCGCGGGCCTGCAGGCCAGCTGCGAAGCGGGCCAGCGCCTGGGCGAACCTTGCGTAGGTCCAGACACGGCGCGGGCCGCTGAACGGCCGCCAGATCAGATAGGGATGATCGGCGCGCAGACGCGCCTGGGCCTGGATGAGGGTGCGGATGTCCTGGCCCGAAAAGGGCTGGAAGTGACGGGAGGCGAAGGCGCTCATCGAATCCTCGGTGCGGGGTCGGACGGGCAGCACCCGGTCATGGCGGCCGCCCTGCACCCGATTCTATCGATCACCCCGACCCGGCACCGCTGCGTCCGCCGTGGGTGGAACGGACCCGGCCCCGGGGAGCTGGTCCTCAGGCCGCCTGCATCGCAAGCGCGCCGCCCGCAGCGCCCGACTCACGCGCCTTGCGCTCGGCCTTGTCGGTGTACATCGCCTGATCGGCAAGCCTGAACAGCACATCCGGGTCGGTGCCCGACTGCGGCCACAGCGCGCCGCCCATGCTGATCTCGATCGGCGCCAGCGCCTCGGCGTGCGCCGCAGCACCCTGCAGCGCATTGCGCAGACGCTCCATCACCAGGGACAGCACCACCGCCGATTCGATGTCGACCAGCAGCAGCGCGAACTCGTCGCCGCCCATGCGCGCGGCCAGGTCGGTCTTGCGGATGAAGCTGCTCAGGCGCCGCGACACCTCGGTGAGCAGCTCATCGCCGGCGGCATGGCCCAGGCGATCATTGACCTGCTTGAAGTTGTCCAGATCGAGCGTGACCAGCGCGAAACCCGCGCCGCTGCGCTTGCAGCGTGCGATCTCGCGCTGCACGGCCTCGTCGAAGTAGCGCCGATTGGCCAGTCCGGTGAGGGAATCCTCGCGGGCCTGGCGCGCGAGCTGGGCCTGCGACCGGGTGTAGCAGAAGAGGCTCGCGAAGTAGGTCCAGCCCAGCGTGAACAGGATGCCTGCGATCATCAGCGGCATGACGATCGGGTGTCGCGACAGATCGGCACCGGGTTCGGCCTCGAAGGCCACGCTCCAGCGGGCCAGGAACACCGTCGCCATGAGCAGGGGGAACACCGCGGCCACGGTCCGCACCGCACGCTCGCTGGCCGGCGGGCGCAGCAGCAGGGTGGCAGCGTTGGCCAGCAGCAGGCCGGCCGCGATCGGATCGTGGAACAGGTAGCGCCGGGCGGCGTCATCCCGGTTGAGGATCGACAGCACCAGGAAGAACAGCACAGCGAGCGCACCCCACTTCAGCCGCGCCGCCGACATCCTGCCCGTGAAGCGCAGGTTGCCCTCCAGCAGGAGCAGCATGCTGGTGAGGCTGGAGGTGTTGTTCATGGCCACTGCCACGCCAGGGGGCGCGCCAAGCACCTGCAGCAGCGGCACCGCGGCATACGTAAGCAGCGTGAGCGTGATCGCCAGCATCCAGAACAGCGGCCCTTCGAGCGCGCGATTGATCCGCCAGATGCTGATCGCCACGCAGCAGGGGACGATGGCCACCAGCATGGTGACCACATCCAGGGTGCCGCGATCGAGTTGCGGAATCATCGGGTGGGAGGGCATCGGTTCTCGGGCCCGGCATGATCGCGCGCACTCGGCCGACGCTGCCGCAGCCGGCCGACGCACGCACCGGGCGAGCCTCCAGCCGGTCCGTTGATCCACCGCAAGCTGCCCGCACCGGCATGCCGCAAGCTCACGCCGGGGGCGCGCACCGGGGCATCGGGCCACGACCAGCGCTCCGCACGGACCAGGATTGGGGCGAGCGAATTGAGCCAAAGCGAGGTGCTGGTGCTGGACATCGGGGGCGAGGTATTCGCAACCTTGCGCGGCAGCCGCGCCGACGAACGGATGCTGCTGCGGCATGCCCGGTCGGTGGACGAGGCGCGCCGTGTGCTGCGGCGGGCCGACGCGCTCGCCGCACTCGCGGTGTTCCAGGCGCCCGGGGGCCTCAGCCCGGTCGAGTTCGAGCCGCTGCTGTCCCTGTCGCAGGCCACCGAGTGGATTGCCCTGGTCGAGCCGGCCGCCCTCGAATCGCGGGAATTCCGCGCCTTCCTGCTGCGCGCCTTCCATGACTACCACACGCTGCCGGTCGATCCGCAGCGCCTCGCCGTCATCCTCGGCCACGCCCGGGGCCTGGCCTCGATGCGAAGGTCGGTGAGCGCCGATCCCGACGACGGCGACGGCCAGACGGGAGAGGGTCCGGCCTTCGGCATCTGCGGCAACAGCCCCGCGATGAGGGCCTTCACGCAGCGGCTGCGCAAGGTCATCGACTCGGATGCCCCGGTGCTGATCGGCGGTCAGACCGGCACCGGCAAGGAACTGGTGGCGCATGCCATTCACCGCAACTCCCGCCGCGCGGCAGGCCCGATCTCGGTGGTGAACTGCGGCGCAATACCGGCCACCCTGATCCAGTCCGAGCTCTTCGGGCACGAAAAGAGCGCCTTCACCGGCGCCACCCAGCGCAAGATCGGCCGCATCGAGGCGGCCAACGGCGGCGTGCTGTTCCTGGACGAGATCGGCGACCTGCCGCTCGACATGCAGGCCAGCCTGCTGAGGGTCCTGCAGGAGCGGACCATTTCCAGGGTGGGCTCGACCCAGACCCTGCCGGTGGACTTCCGGGTGATCGCGGCCACCCATGTGGACCTCGCGCAGGCCGTTCGCCAGGGCAGCTTCCGCGAGGACCTGTTCTTCCGCCTGAACGTGCTGCAACTGGTGGTGCCGGCGCTGCGCGAGCGCGGCGATGATGTCCTGGAGCTGGCCGATCTCTTCCTGCGCCGAACGCTCGCGCAGCACCCTGGCAGCCGGCCGCGCGGGTTCAGCGCACGGGCGATCGACGCGCTGCGCGCCCATGACTGGCCGGGCAATGTGCGCGAGCTGATCAATCGCGTGCAGGGCGCGGTGGTGATGGGCGAGAACCGGCTGATCGGGCCCGAGGACCTGGGTCTGGCGGTGGCGACGGCGCCGCTGCGCGAAAGCCTGACGCTCGACGATGCTCGCGCCTCGTTCGAGCGCAATCTGCTGGCCAGCAGCCTGCGCGCCAACGGCAACAAGGTCTCGCAGACCGCGCGCCAGCTCGGCGTGTCGCGCGTGACCCTCTACCGACTCATCAACAAGCTGAACATCCCGCTCGACCACTGAGCGCCATGAGGGTCCGTCGCACGGACCCGCTGTATCGGTGATGCACCCTGCGGTATCCGCGCCGATACGGATCGGCTCCCGGCACGCAGCCCGCCAACAGAAAAATCCCTTGCCAAACAATCGTTTGTCAACCTGGCACGAAGGCTGCAACGCCATGCCCGTCCAGCCTGCCCGGCAGGCCGGATTGACCGCCCCAGCGGCGGTGTTCATCAGCCTTCAACGGAGTCAACCATGGCATTCACCAAAACCTATGTGCTCTCGGCCAGCAACAACATCTGGAAGGATGTGGTCGCGGGCAGCAACTCGCAGGTGCTCGCGGGCGGCGGCGACGACTCGGTCTACGGTCGCGACGGCAACGACGAGCTCAATGGCGAGAGCGGCAATGACCGCCTGTACGGCGAGACCGGCAACGACACGCTCAACGGCGGGATCGGCAACGACATCCTGAGCGGCGGGGAGGACGACGATCTGCTCAACGGCGGCGACGGCAACGACAGCCTCGCCGGCGACGCCGGCAACGATGTGCTCAACGGCGACGCCGGCGCCGACACCCTGGACGGTGGCGAGGGCAACGACACCCTTAGCGGCGGGCTGGGCACCGACTCGATGAGCGGCGGCCTCGGCGACGACCAGATGGCGGGCGATGCCGGCAACGACACCATGGCCGGCGGTGATGGCGCCGATGTCATGTCGGGCGGCGACGGCGCCGATGCCATGTCGGGCGATGGCGGCAGCGACGCGATGAGCGGCGGAACCGGCAACGACACCGTCACCGGCGGGTCCGGCAACGACACCCTGGCCGGCGACGACGGCGACGACAACCTCAACGGCAGCGACGGCAACGACCGCCTGGCCGGCGGCACGGGCGCCGATGCGGTGACCGGCGGCACCGGCGACGACACCGTGCAGGGCGATGATGGCGCCGACACGATCGATGGCGGCGACGGCAACGACAGCCTGGCGGGTGGCAACGACAACGACGTCATGTACGGCAATGCCGGCAACGACTGGCAGGACGGCGGCAAGGGCAACGACCTGGTCACCGACAACGGCGGCAACGACACCCTCTACGGCGGCTCGGGCGACGACACCGTGCGCGGCGGTGACGACGCCGACTCACTGTCCGGTGATGACGGCAACGACAGGGTCTACGGCGAGAACGGCAACGACTGGGCCGATGGCGGCACCGGCGACGATCTCCTCGATGGCGGTGCCGGCACCGACGAGCTCTACGGCGACACCGGCAACGACACCCTGGTCGGTGGCGAAGGTGCCGACACCCTGAGCGGCGGCGACGACGATGACTCGGTCTCCGGCGGTCTGGGCAACGACACCCTGAGCGGCGACGAGGGCGACGATGTCATCGAGGGCGGCGCGGGCAACGACACCGCCGACGGCGGCGAGGGCAACGACTCGATGCTCGGCGGCGCCGGGCTCGACACCCTGATGGGCAGCACCGGCGATGACACCCTGCGCGGGGGTGGACAGGACGATGTGCTCGACGGTGGCGACCAGCAGGACAAGCTGTATGGCGACGCCGGCAAGGACACGCTGTCGGGCGGCAATGGCAACGATGTGCTGATGGGCGGCACCGACAACGACACGCTGACCGGTGGCGAGCAGGACGACACCATGACCGGCGGCCTCGGTGCCGACAAGTTCGTCTTCAGCGTGCATGCCTCCAGCACCGGCGACATGAGCTGGATGGACAGCGCCGCCCTGGCGAGCGAGGACTCGATCCTCGACCCCGAGCTGATCGACATCCTGCGCTTCGAGGTCGACAACCCGTCGATCACCTCGGCAGCGCAGCTCGACGCCTATGTGACGGTGGTCGATGACGGCACCGATGTGACGATCTGGTTCGATCACGACGGCGACGGCAGCTGGACCGGCGATGCCGAGGACTCGATCGTGCTTCGCAACATGGGCATCACGCCGGGCGCCGACGGCATCGATTCGCTGGTCGAACTGCAGGGCTCGATCAACATCGAAGTGGTCTGACGCACTTGCGTGAACGACCGGGGCCGGAAGGCCCCGGTCCCGGGCGGGCCTCATCGCCTGCCCGGTTCAACCGCCCTCCCTGCCTGAGGTGCCATGACTTCCAAGACCCTGTCCGATCGCGGTGCCGCTGCGCCGCCCGTTGCCTCACTTACGGCCGTGCTGTCCAGCCAGCGCGTCGCCTTCGCGCAGCTGTGGCTGTTCAGCGCGGTGTTCAACCTGCTGGTGCTCACGGTGCCGCTCTACATGCTCGGCGTCTTCTCCAATGTGCTCACCAGCCGCAGCCGGGACACCCTGGTGCTGCTCACCGCCGGCGCCGGCATCGCGCTGCTGCTGCAGGCCGCGGTCGATCTGGTGCGCGCACGCCTGCTGGCCCGCGCCGGCATGGCCCTGGATGCTCGGCTGTCCCCGCTGGTGCTGGCCGCCAGCATCCGTGACGCCGCCGGCCATCCCGGCCGCCCGGGTCCCGGTCTGAAGGATGCGGCCGAGCTGCGCGCCTTCCTGAGCTCGCAGGCGATCTTCACCCTCTTCGACGCGCCCTTCATTCCGCTCTACCTGCTCGCGCTCTTCGCGCTGCACCCGGCGCTGAGCCTGCTGGCGGCCGCCGGCAGCGCGGCGCTGCTGCTCATCGCGGTCCTCAACGAGGTCGCCAACCGGCGAGCGGTCACCGAGGCAATGCGGGCGAACCGCCGATCCCAGGCGCGCGCTGACGAGCTGGTCCGCCAGGCCGACACCGTGGCCACCATGGGCATGAGCTCGGCGGCGCTCAAGCGCTGGCAACGCGGCAATCACCGCGCGCTCGGCACGCTCACCGAGGCCTTCGATCGCGCCAGCCTGGCGCGCACCCTGGCCCGGCTGGTGCGGGTGCTGCTGCAGGTGGGCGTGTACGCGCTGGGTGCCTGGCTCTATCTCGACAATCAGCTGATGGTCGGCGCGATCGTCGCCGCCTCGCTGCTGATGACCCGCGCACTCGCCCCCCTGGAGACCGCGATCGGCGCGTGGCGACAGATGGGTTCCGCCCTGGCCGCCTACCGGCGGGTGCGCCTGCTGCTCACCCGTGCCCCGTCCCCCGGCACGCGTCGGCCGATCGACAGCGAGGCGGCCCGCGGCCGCCTGCAGGTGGAGCAGCTGGTGGTCAACGCACCCGACTCGCAACGGCTGCTGCTGCGCGCCGTCTCGTTCAGCCTCGCCCCCGGGGAGTTCCTCGGCGTGGTGGGGCCGAGCGGCGCCGGCAAATCCACGCTCGCC
>NZ_CEXFHW010000111.1:0-13013 GCF_982640115.1 Quisquiliibacterium sp.
CCCCCCCCGCGCAGGTGGGTCAGGATCGGGAGCCGGGCGGATCAGTTGGCCACCGGCTTGCCGCCGGCGTCACGGATCTCGTTCCAGGAGGTCTCGATCAGCTTGACCACCGCCGGCGGCAGGGGCACGTAGTCGAGATCGACCGCGAGCTTCTGACCGCTGTTCAGGGCCCACTTGAAGAACTTCAGCGCTTCGGCAGAACGCTTCGCATCCGCGGCCGCACGATACATCAGGATGAAGCTCGCCGAGGTAATGGGCCAGGCATCCGCCCCGGGCTGATGGTTCAGGTTGACCCCGAAGCCCGGCTCGGACTTCCAGTCGACGCGGTTGGCGGCCGCCGCGAAGGTCAGGTCGTCGGGCTGCACGGTCTTGCCGTCGCGATTGACCATGGCGGTGTGGGTCATCTTGTTCTGCTTGGCGTACGCGTACTCGACGTAGCCGATCGCACCGTCGATCTTGGTGACATTCGCCGCCACACCGGCATTGCCCCGTCCGCCGAGACCGGCCGTCCAGTTGACGGTCTTGCCCGCCCCAGGGGCGGCCTTGAAAGCCGGCGACACCTGCGCGAGGTAGTCGGTGAACACATAGGTGGTGCCGGAGGAATCCGAGCGGTACACCAGGGTGATCGCGGTGGACGGCAGCTTCACGCCGGGGTTGATCTGCGCGATGGCCGGATCGTTCCAGGCCTTGATCTGGCCCCGGAAGATGTCGGCCAGCACCGCGCCGGTGAGCTTCATCTCGCCCGGCTTGACGCCGGCCAGATTGACCACGGGCACCACGCCGCCGATCACCGCCGGGAACTGCACCAGACCGCTCTTGGTGAGTTCCTCGCCGCTCAGCGGGTCATCGGTGGCGCCGAAATCGACGGTCTTGGCCTGGATCTGCTTGATGCCACCGCCCGAGCCGATGGCCTGGTAGTTGAGTGCGACGCCCGAGGCCGCCTTGTAGGCTTCGGCCCACTTGGCGTAGATGGGGGCCGGAAAGGTGGCTCCGGCGCCGGTGATCTGCGCCTGGGCGGCACCGACGGCCAGCAGGCCGGCGGCAGCGATGAGGGAACGAAACAGCATGGAACACCTCGTTGTAGGACGAGTTGCCAGTCTGTTCGCTGCGCATGACAGAACGATGACATCGCTCGCAAGACCCGCTTGCGGGCAGGGTGTCAGCCCGGCGCAGACCGGGCGAAGATGACAGGACGGTGTCAGCCCCTGGCGAACCGCGCCGGCCGCTTCTCGCGGAAGGCGGCGATGCCTTCGCGGTGCTCGGCCGACCCGATCAGCGGGGACTGCAGGTCGCGCTCGAGCAGGATGTGGGCGCCGATCGGCATCTCGGGCGCGGCATCGACCAGCCGCCGGGTGCCCACCACCGCCACCTGCGGGCCGTCGGCCAGCCGGCGGCAGATCGCCATGGCTTCGGCGTGCAGCGCGGCGTCATCGATGACCCGGGCGACCAGGCCCCAGCGCTCGGCGTCCTGAGCGCTGATCGCGTCCCCCAGCAGGCTGGCGGCCAGCGTGCGGGCGCGGCCGGCCAGGCGGCTCATCAGCCAGGTGGCGCCGACATCGGGCACCAGTCCGAGCTTGGGCACGAAGGTGAGCACGAAGCGGGCGCTGGACGCCATCAGGATGACATCGCCGGCCAGCGCGATGCCCACGCCACCGCCGGCGGCCACGCCGTTGATCGCGCACACCACCGGCATCGGCGCCTCGTTGAGCGCACGCACCAGGGTGATGACCTTCTCGAAACCGGCACGGTTGATGGCGATGCGCTGCGTCTCGGTGACCTCGGGCGCGAAGGGCCGGCCGACCAGATCGGCGCCCGAGCAGAAGCCGCGACCCGCGCCGGTGATCAGCAGAGCCCGCGCGCCCGCCAGCGAGGCCTGCTCGATCGCCTGCGGGATCTCCTGGAACATCTCGGCGTTGAGCGCGTTCAGCGACGCCGGCCGGTTCAGGGTGAGCTGGGCGATGTCATCGGCGATGGCGAGCGTGATCGCCTGGAAGGCCGGCGCGGACTGGGTCATGGTGTCTCCGTTCGGGTCAGTCGAGGGGAAAACCCAATGCTGCCAGAGCGGCCACCAGCCGATCGCGCCCCGACAGGCTTTCCGGTCCGCGAACCCGGCTGCTCGACTGTGCGGTCCAGTCGGCCACGGGCATGCGCTGCGAGGCCTGGAACTCGCGCATGACGGAGTCGTAGCGGGCAAAACCGGCGCGCTCCTGCGTGGCGTCGACCCGATACTGCTCATGGTGCAGCACCGCCGAGGGCGCCAGGCGCGGCTTGACCGAAGCCGGGCGCGCCGGATCGGGGCGGCCCAGGCAGAGCCCGAAGACCGTGAAGGCACGCGGCGGCAGGGCGAGCTCGCGAGCGACCTGCTCGGGACGGTTGCGCATGGCACCGATGTAGACCGCACCCAGGCCCATGGCCTCGGCCGCCACCACCGCGTTCTGTGCGGCCAGCGCGGCATCGACCACCGACACCAGGAACATCTCGAGATAGCGGTCGGCATCAGCCGGCACGCTGGTGACCTCGGCCACCCGGTCAAGGCGCGACAGGTCAGCGATCCACATCAGCAGCAGGGGGCACTCGCGGACATGAGCCTGGCCGCCGGTGACCTCGGCCAGCCGGGCCTTGCGCTCGGGGTCACGCACCGCAACCACGCTCCAGGTCTGCAGGTTGGACGAGGTGGACGCCGACTGGGCCGCCGCCACCAGCGAAAGCAGCGTGGCGTCAGGCACCGGGTCGGGCAGGAAGGCGCGCACCGAGCAGTGCCGCAGCAGGCCGTCGACCACCGGATGCGGGGTGGCCGCGGCCCACTCGGCGGCAGGGTCGGGCGACGCGGTGGGCATGGCGTAGCGGGCGTGCAGGGCGCGAGCGAAGTCGGTCATGGCGATGGGCGGCGGGGTTGAGGAGGCAGGAACAGCGAACAGCCGCGATGGGCAAGGCCGGCGCGGCAGCAGGCGGGCGAAACGCCGGGCAGGGGCCGGCGACGGTGATGAGGCGCAGGTGCAGCCGTGGCCCGGGGGCCGACGGCAGCCCGGCGACCGGCGGGGTCAGCGACCCGGACGGTAGGTGCGGCGCTGTGGGCCGGAGGAGGGCATGGCATCGGTGTCCTTGTGGCGGAAACGGATGCGGCCCTTGGTGATGTCGTAGACCGACAACTCGAGCGTGACCCGGTCGCCGGCGAGGATCCGGATCCGATGCTTCTTCATCTTGCCGGACACATAGGCGTTGACGGTGGCGCCGTTGTCCAGGGTGACGCGATAGCGGGTGTCGGGCAGAACCTCGGCGACCACGCCGTCGACTTCGATCAGATCTTCTTTGGCCATTGGGGTGGGGTTTGGCGGCAAACCACCGGCGGCCTGGGCCGCCGGCCGGTTCACCTGAAGGCTCAGATCACCTGGATCCGGCTGGCCTGCAGGCCCTTGCGGCCCTGCGTGACTTCGAACTGGACGCGCTGCTTCTCGGCGAGGGTCTTGAAGCCCTGGCCCTGGATTTCGCTGAAGTGCGCGAACAGATCTTCGGAGCCATCATCGGGGGCGATGAAGCCGAAGCCTTTGGTTTCGTTGAACCACTTGACGGTACCGGTTTTGGTGCTCATTGGTTTCTCCCATGCGAGCGTTGAGGAATTCGGGACTCGGCCCGAACGGCGACGACGCACAAGAAACGCAACCAGGGATAACCAGACTGGAACCAGCCCCGGGGAGGAGCTGTTTGACCGGGAAAACCGCCGAGAAACACCGCTTGAGACGCGTGCACCCTCAACCATCCCACCTTCAGGCAGAAATGTCAATCCCTGAAAGGCGATTGGGCATAATCGCGGGTTTGCCAATCCTGCCGGCGCATTCCGTCGGCGCCTCCGCGCCCCGTCCATGACGCCTGCCCCCGCCCTGCCCCGCAACGCGATCCTGCCCTACGCCGGCACGATCTTCCTGTCGGCCTTCCTGCTGTTCCTCGTGCAACCGGTGGTGGCCAAGCAGATCCTGCCCTGGTTCGGCGGCTCGGCAGCGGTGTGGACCACCTGCATGGTGTTCTTCCAGTCGATCCTGCTGGCCGGCTATGCCTACGCCGATTTCACCAGTCGGCTGGGCCTGCGCCGGCAGGCGATGGTGCACGCGGTGCTGCTGGCGGTGTCGCTGGCACTGCTGCCCATCCTGCCGGATACCTCCTGGAAACCGGCAGGCGACGCCGAGCCGATCGGCCGCATCCTGCTGCTGCTCACGGCCACCATCGGCCTGCCCTACTTCCTGCTCTCGTCCACCACGCCGCTGCTGCAGGCCTGGTACTGGCAGCGTTTCCGCAGTGCCGTGCCCTACCGGCTGTTCGCGCTCTCCAATTTCGCGTCGATGCTCGCCCTGCTCGGCTTTCCGGTGCTGTTCGAGCCGGCGTTGTCGCTGCCCGAACTCGGCTGGGGCTGGTCGGGGCTCTACGCGGTGTTCGCGGTGGTCTGCGCGGCCACGGGTTTCATCTCGGCGCGGGGCGCGGCCGCCGAGACGGCGCCGGCGCAGGCCGATGCGGCCGCCGCCTCGGGCATCACCGCGGCGGCGCCCGGTGCCGGCCGTCAGCTGATGTGGCTGGCGCTCTCGGCCATGGGCTCGGCCATGCTGCTGGCGGTGACCAACCATGTCACGCAGAACATCGCGAGCGTGCCCTTCCTGTGGGTGATTCCGCTGGCCCTGTACCTGCTCACCTTCATCCTGTGCTTCGATCACCCGCGCTGGTACCGGCGCGGGCTGTTCCTGGTGCTGCTGGCAGCGGCGATCCCGGCCATGGCCTGGTTCATCGGTTCGCTCAACCTGCGGGTGGCCGCGCCGCTCTACTTTGCGGGTCTGTTCGTGGCCTGCATGGTCTGCCACGGCGAACTGGCCGCGATCAAGCCCGATCCGGCCCACCTCACCCGCTTCTACCTGATGATCTCGGTGGGCGGCGCGATCGGCGCGGTGCTGATCGCGATCGTGGCGCCGCTCACGCTGCAGGGCTACTTCGAGCTGGGCATCTCGCTGGTGCTGCTCGCCCTGCTGCTCGCCCTGCGCATGAAGGGCCTGCTGCGACTGGCGGCCTTCGGCGTCACTGCCGCCTCGCTGGTGCTGGTGGTGCGCGGCGGCATCGACTACACCTCGGGCATCCGGGTGATGGAGCGCGACTTCTACGGCGTGGTGCGTACCCGCGACTGGAGCAATCCGGTGCCCTACCGCACCATGTACCACGGCGGCATCATGCACGGCGGCCAGCTGCTCGGCGAGAAGTACCGCAATGTGCCGGCCGACTACTTCAGCCCCGGCTCGGGCTATGGCCGGGTGTTCGCCGCCCTGAACGAGCGCGAGCCGCAGCAGCCGCGCTCGGTGGGCGTGATCGGCCTGGGCGCCGGCGTGCTGGCCGCCTATGGCCGGCCGGGCGACACCATGGTGTTCTACGAGATCAGCCCGCGCGTGGTCGACATCGCGAAGCGCGAGTTCACGCTGCTGTCCGACAGCGGCGCGAAGATCGATGTGGTGATGGGCGACGGGCGACTGTCGCTCGAACGCGAGGCGCCGCGCCGTTACGACGTGATGGGCATCGACGCATTCTCGGGCGACTCGATCCCCATGCACCTGATCACCCGCGAGGCCATGGCGCAGTACGCCCGCCATGTGAAGGAAAACGGCGTGATCGTGTTCCAGGCCACCAACCGCTTCGTGAACCTGCCGCCGGTGATCAAGCGGCTGGCCGCCGAGGTGGGCATGCATGCGGTGCTGGTCTCGGACTCGCCGCCGTCCACCGACGACTACACCTACTGGTACTCGTCCACCGACCAGGTGGTCGTCAGCCGCAACCGGGCGCTGCTGACCAGCGGTCCGATCGCCGCCGGCGCCGTGGAGATTCCCGACCTGCCCGGGCTGCCGGTGTTCACCGACGCGCACCACAACCTGGTGCGCATCCTCAAGTAGGCGAGACCTGCGGCGGCCGGGCCCGGGGGCCCGGCGGGCGCGGAATCGCCGCAAGCAGGCGGCGGGTGTACTCGTGCTGCGGATGCGCGTAGAGGGTCTGCGCGTCGCCCGCCTCGACCACCTCGCCCGCCTTCATCACCAGCACCTCGTCGGCCAGGTACTTCACCACCGCCAGGTCATGCGAGATGAACAGGTAGGCCAGCCCGAACTCGTCCTGCAGGTCGCGCAGCAGATTGAGCACCTGCGCCTGCACCGAGACATCGAGTGCCGAAACCGACTCGTCGCAGACCACCACCTCGGGCCGCGTGCTCAGCGCGCGGGCGATCGCGATGCGCTGGCGCTGACCACCCGAGAATTCGTGCGGATAGCGGCCTAACGCCGCCGGTGGCAGGCCGACCCGGCGCAGCAGTTCGCCGGCCAGATGCAGACGCTCGGCGGCGTCGGCGCCGATGCCGTGCAGACGCATCGGCTCGACCAGGGTCTGGGCCACGGTGAATCGCGGATTGAGCGAGGCGTAGGGGTTCTGGAACACGATCTGCAGCCGGCGACGCCAGCCGAACCAGGCGGCGGCATCGAGACCGAGCAGGTCCTGCCCGCCGCTCAGCACGGCCCCGGCATCGGCCGGCAGCAGTCGCAGCAGCGCCAGCCCCACCGTGGTCTTGCCGCTGCCCGACTCGCCCACCAGGCCGAGGGTGCGGCCCCGGCGCAGGCTGAACGAGACATCGCGCACCGCCGGCACGGCGCGATGCCGCAGCCAGCCCTCGCGCAGCCGGTAGGTCTTGCACAGGCCGCGCACCTCGATGAGCACGGGATGCGGGTCGGCGGCATCGTCGGGCTGCAATGCCATTCCGACCGGCCGCAGCGCCTCGGGTCGCGATGCCGGCTCGGGTGATGGCGCAGCGCCGCGCTGCGGCGGCGCCATGTCGATCACCGGCAGGCGATGCGGACGGGCATCGAGCGGCGGACGGCAGGCGAGCAGCGCGCGGGTATAGGGATGCGCCGGCTGCGCCAGCACAGCCCCGACCGGCCCGTGCTCGAGCACTTCGCCGGCGCGCATGACCACCACCTGATCGGCCAGTTCGGCAACGACGCCGAGGTCGTGGGTGATGAAGAGCATGGCCATGCGGCGCTCGCGCTGCAGCCGTCGCAGGAGCGCCAGGATCTGCGCCTGGATGGTCACATCGAGCGCGGTGGTGGGCTCGTCGGCGATCAGCAGGTCAGGCTCGCAGGCGATCGCCATCGCGATCATCACCCGCTGCTGCTGACCGCCGGAGAGCTGATGGGGGTACGAGCGCGCAAGCAGACCGGGCTGCGGGATGCCGACCTCGTCGAGCAGGCGCACCGCAGCCTCATGCGCCGCACCGGCACTGAGCCGGCGATGCAGCCGCAGCACCTCGGCAATCTGATCCCCCACCCGCATCACCGGGTTGAGCGAACTCATCGGCTCCTGGAAGACCATGGCGATGCGGGCGCCGCGCAGACTGCGCAGCGTTGCCGCCGGCGCGCCGATGAGCTCCTGCCCCTGGAAGCGCACCGAGCCCTGCACGCGGGCATTGGGCGGCAGCAGGCCGAGCGCGGCCAGGGCGCTGACGCTCTTGCCGCTGCCCGACTCGCCGACCAGCGCCACGGTGGTCTGCGCCGGCACGGTGAAGGACACGCCCCGCAGCGCCGGGATGGGCGCGCCGCGCTCGCCGCGGAACTCGACCTGCAGCCCTCGCACGGCGAACAGGGGCGCGGCGCCGGCCGGCGCGCCGGACTGCAACGCGGGCTGCGGATGACTCATGCCCGTCCCCGGTCGACCCCGCGCAGTCGCGGGTCGAGTGCGTCGCGCAGTGCATCGGTGAGCAGCGAGAACGCGGTGACCAGCACCGCCATGCTCAGCGTGGCCGCGAGCAGCTGCCACCACTGGCCGGTGACCAGCTCGGACTGGGCCTCGGCGAGCATGGTGCCCCAGGACACCCGGTCGAGCGGCACACCGAAGCCGAGGAAGGAGAGGATCACCTCGGCCTTGATAAAGCCCACCACATGCTGGGAGAGCTGCACCAGTGACACATGGGCGACATTGGGCAGGATGTGCAGGAACATGCGCGCAGCGCGGCCGGCGCCGATCGCCTCGGCCGCGCGGACATAGTCGCGGGCCCGATGGCGCAGGTACTCGGCGCGCACCAGCCGGTAGATGCCGGTCCAGCCGGTGAGACCGAGGATCACGATGATGTTGGCGATGCCGGGGCGCAGCACCGCCGCGAAGGCCAGGATCAACAGGATGCCCGGGATGGAGGTGAACACGCTGTAGAACCATTCGAGGGCATCGTCGACCCAGCCGCCCAGGAAGCCCGCGCAGGCGCCCAGCGCGGTGCCGATCAGCGTGGCGAACAGGGCTGCGCTCAGCCCCACGAAGAGGGAGATCTCGGTGCCCTTGATGGCCTTGGCGAGCACATCGCGGCCCCACTTGTCGGCACCCAGAGGCAGGTGCGTGGCACGGGCCGGCTCGGCGCTGCCGATCTCGGCGGCTCGGCGGGCCCACTCGGCATAGCCCGGCGCCAGCGGATCGACCTCGCGGATGTCGAGCACGGGTCGGCCGGCTTCGGCTGGCACGCCGGGGGCGGCGCCGCTGGCCGGCGCGGCAGGCTCGGCGGCCCAGCTCGGCGGGGCGTAGGACACGGCCACTTCACGGCTCCAGTCGCGGGCGATGAGGCCGCTCCAGGAGGCGAGCATGAGCGCGAGGTAGGCGATGACCACCGCGAGCGAGACCATGGCCACCCGATCGTGGCGCAGGCGCCGGACGGCGAGCCGCAGCAGCCCGCCCTCGACGACCGGCGGGGCGATGTCGGCCACGACCGCCTGCGCGTTCTCAGGAACCCCTGGTGGCACGGCGCCGCTCATGGCTGGCGGTAGCCCACCCGCGGATCGAGCGCGCGATAGAGCAGGTCGACCAGCAGGTTGATGGCCATGGTGAGCAGGGCGAGACTGACCGTGACCGCCTTGACCACCGGGAAGTCGCTGCGTTCGACCGCCGCGATCACCTCGCGGCCGAGTCCCGGGATGGAGAAGAACTTCTCGAGCAGGAAGGAGCCCACGAACACCCCGGGCAGCTGGATGGCCACGCTGGTGAGGATCGGGATGGCGGCATTGCGCAGCACGTGGCGCAGCATCACCGCACCCTCGCCCAGGCCCTTGGCGCGCGCGGTGCGGACATAGTCCTGCTCGAGCTCGTCGAGAAAGAAGGAGCGGTAGAGCCGCACCTGTGGCGCGAGCGACACCGCCACCGCGCAGATCACCGGCAGCGGCGCGTACACCAGCAGGTTGCGCACCGGGTTCTCGCTCCAGCCCTGCACCGGGAACCAGCCCAGCCGGAACCCGAAGAGGTACTGGAACACGATGATGTAGACCAGGAAGGACACCGACATGGCCACGGTGCAGGCCACCATGATGGCGCGGTCGGTGAGCGAGCCGCGCACCCAGGCCACCGCCAGCGCCAGGCCCGCCCCGAGCACGGTCTCGAGCACCAGCACCGGCAGCATCACGGTGAGCGTGGGCCCGATGCGGGTGGCGAAGATCGCGCGGATCTCCTCGTTGGTGGCCCAGCTGCGACCGAAATCGAAAGTGAGCACCTCGCGCACGAACAGGCCGAGCTGCGCCCACCAGGGCCGGTCGAGCCCGAGCTGGGCGCGGATCTCCTGCACGCGGGTGGGGTCGGCGATGAGGCCGGCGATCTGCTCGGCGGGATCGCCGCCCACCCAGTGGAAGAGCACGAAGACCAGCAGCATCACCCCGGCCAGGGTGGGCACGGTCTGCCAGAGGCGACGGATCAGAAAGCCGAGCATCACGACAGCATAGAATCGAAGCGAAGCCCCGGCCACTCCGACCGGGTCACCCGCATGTCGATCGACCGGTCCTGCTCATGCCCGCCCTGCTTGCCGCGCTGCTGATCGCCCTGGGGCTGATGGCCGCGAGCCCGGCTGCGCGCGCCGGTGGCGAACGGGTGCTGCGCTACGCGCTGCCGGTGGCCGAGACCGGCTTCGACCCGGCGCAGATCAGCGATCTGTACTCGGCCACGCTGGTGGCGCATCTGTTCGACTCGCCGCTGCAGTACGACTTCCTCGCGCGCCCGGCACGGCTGCGGCCGGGCAGCGCGGCGGCCATGCCGGAGGTCTCGGCCGACGGCCGACGCATCCGGGTGCGGATCCGGCCGGGCATCCTGTTCGCCGACGACCCGGCCTTCAAGGGCACGCCGCGCGAGCTGGTGGCCGCCGACTATGTCTACAGCATCAAGCGCCACTTCGATCCGCGCTGGCGCAGCTCGAGCCTGGGCACCTTCGAGGAGTATCTCGCCGGCCTGCCCGCGCTGCGCGCGCAGGCCCTGAAGACCGGCCGCTTCGACTACGACACCGAGGTGGAGGGCGTGCGGGTGATCGACCGCTACAGCTTCGAGCTCAACCTGGTGAAGCCCAGCTTCGTGATGGTGTACGCGCTGGCCGACTGCCGCGCCACCTGCGCACTGGCGCGCGAGGTGGTCGAGGCCCAGGGCGATCGCATCATGGAGCACCCGGTGGGCACGGGGCCGTTCCGGTTGACCAGCTGGAAACGGTCCTCGCGCATGGTCTTCGAGCGCAACCCGGCCTACCGCGAGGAGCACTATGACGCGCAGCCCGCCGCGGGCGACGCCGAGGGCCAGGCGATCGCGCAGCGGCTTCGCGGCCGGCGTCTGCCCATGCTCGACCGGGTGGAGATCGATGTGGTCGAGGAGGCGCAGCCACGCTGGCTCGCCTTCCTCAACGGCCAGCATGACCTGATCGAGATGGTGCCCAACGAGTTCGCGCCGATCGCCTTCCCCGGCAACCGGCTGGCCGCCTACCTGGAGCGGCGCGGCGTGCGCATGGACCGCTATCTGCGGCCCGACATCCGCTACACCTTCTTCAACTGGACCGATCCGGTGGTGGGCGGCGGACAGCCCGCCCAGGTGGCGCTGCGCCGCGCGATCTCGCTCGGCTACAACAGCCACGACGACCTGCGCATCCTGCGGCGCGACCAGGGGATCCCGGCGCACGGCCTTGCGCCGCCGGGCACCGCCGGCTACGACCCCGACCTGCGCACCGACATGAATGCCTACAGCCCGGCGCGAGCCCGCGCCCTGCTCGACCTGCACGGCTACCTCGACCGCGATGGCGACGGCTATCGCGAGCGGCCCGACGGCCAGCCGCTCACCCTCGAGTTCGCCACCGGCAACGACCAGTCGGCCAAGCAGGTGAACGAACTCTGGAAGCGCGGCATGGACGCAATCGGCATCCGCCTGCGCTTCAAGCGCGCGAAGTGGCCCGAGCAGCTCAAGGCCGCACGCGCCGGCAAGCTGCAGATGTGGGCGGTGGGCGGCACCGCGGGCGCACCCGACGCCGACGGCACGCTCGCCTCCCTCTACGGCCCGAACACCGGACGCGCGAATCTCAGCCGCTTCGACCTGCCCGAGTACAACCGGCTCTACGAGCAATCCACCCGCCTGCCCGACAGCCCCGAGCGCAACGCGCTCATCCGCGAGATGACCCGGCTGGTGCTGGCCTACCAGCCCTGGAAGGTGCATGTGCACAGCATCAGCACCGACCTCAGCCATGATCGGGTGATCGGCTGGAAGGCGCATCCGGTGATGCGCCGGCGCTGGGACCACATCGATGTGAACCCGCAGCCGGCCGGAGGCTAGACCGGGCGGCGGAAGGCCTCGCGCTCGGCCTCCACCGGCGCGCGCAGCGCGCAGTCCTCGGCATGGTCGTTGACCACGCCCACGCTCTGCATGAAGGCATAGAGCGTGGTGGGGCCCACGAAGGCCCAGCCGCGCCGCTTGAGTTCGCGCGACATCCCCCGTGACTCGCGCGACTCGGTGAGCGCGCGCAGCGTGACCTCGTCCAGGCGGGTCGGGCGGCTGCCGGGATCGGGCTCGTGGTGCCACACGAAGGCGGCGATCGATCCGAAGGCCTCGCGCAGGGCGAGCGCGCGCGAGGCGTTGCGGATGGCCGCCTCGATCTTGCCGCGATGGCGCACGATGCCCGGGTCAGCCAGCAGGCGCGCGACATCGGCCGGCCCGAACCGGGCCACGGTCTCGATGTCGAAGCCGGCGAAGGCGGCACGGAAGGCCTCGCGCTTGCGCAGGATGGTCAGCCACGACAGCCCGGCCTGGAAACCCTCCAGGCACAGCTTCTCGAACAGGCGCTGGTCATCGGCCACCGGCCGGCCCCACTCGGTGTCGTGGTAATGCCGGTAGTCGTCCGGCGCGAGACGGGCCCAGTGGCAGCGGGGGGCGTCAGCGGGGAGACTCATGCGTGATCACTCCAGCCACTGGCCGGCCAGGAAGCGGCGCCAGTGCGGATCAGCGGGAGACTCGAAGCAGCGCTGCGCCGGCCCCCACTCGCGCACCCGGCCACGGTGCAGGAAGACGACATCGGTGGCCATCCGCCGGGCCAGGGCGAGGTCATGGGTGGCGATGACGAGCCCGGTGCCCTCGCGCGACAGCCGCATCAGTTCGCGCTCGATGCCGGCAGCCGCGCCGGGATCGAGGCTCGCGGTGGGCTCATCGAGCAGCAAGGCCAGCGGATCGAGCGCGCGGGCGCGGGCAAGCGCCACCCGCTGCTGCTCGCCGCCCGACAGGCTGCGGGCCGGGCGCTCGGCCGCGTAGGCAAGACCGACCTGCGCGAGCGCGGCGAGCGCCGCGCGGCTGCGCGCCGCGCGGGGCATGCCCGCCACGGCGAGCGCATGCTCGATGTTGGCACGCGCCGAGCGGCGCAGCATCACGGGTTTCTGGAAGACATAGGCGAGGCGGCGCGCGGGCACCGATGCGGGGGCCGATGCATGCGGCGATCCGGATGCCTGCGCAGGCGACGATTCCGGCGCAAGGGCGTGGTAGCGCAACTCGCCGCGGGCCGGAGCCTGCAGCCCCTGAAGCAGACGCAGCAGCGAGGTCTTGCCTGCGCCATTGGGTCCGAGCACGACCACGCGGGCATTCAGCGGCAGAGTCAGGGTCAGGTCCTCGAGCAGCGTGAGCGCGCCAGCCTGCAGCCAGACGCCGCGCAGCGCCATGCAGGGCGCTTCGGCGCCGACGGGATCAGCCATGGC
>NZ_CEXFHW010000112.1:0-12906 GCF_982640115.1 Quisquiliibacterium sp.
CGCAGCCTGCACGCGCAGGAGATCCAGTTCAACGACATCCGCACCACGCTGCAGGCGCTGATCGCCACCTACGACAACGCCAACAGCCTGCACACCAACGCCTTCGACGAGGCGATCACCACGCCCACCGAAGACAGCGTGCGCCGCGCCATGGCCATCCAGCTGATCATCAACCGCGAGTGGGGCCTGGCCAAGAACGAGAACCCGCTGCAGGGCAGCTTCATCGTCGACGAGCTCACCGAGCTGGTCGAGGAGGCCGTGCTGGCCGAGTTCGAGCGCATCGCCGAGCGCGGCGGGGTGCTGGGTGCCATGGAGACCGGCTACCAGCGCGGCAAGATCCAGGACGAGAGCATGCACTACGAGATGCTCAAGCACACCGGCGAGTACCCGATCATCGGCGTGAACACCTTCCGCAACCCCAAGGGCGACCCCATCCCCGAGAAGCTCGAGCTCGCCCGCTCCACCGAGGACGAGAAGCGCTCGCAGCTCGCCCGCCTGGCCGAGTTCCAGACCCGCCACGCCGACCGCGCGCCCGAGGTGCTGGCCCTGCTGCGCCGAACGGTCATCGACAACGGCAATGTCTTCGCCGTGCTGATGGATGCGGTGCGCTGCTGCTCGCTCGGCCAGATCACCGAGGCGCTGTTCGAGGTGGGCGGCCAGTACCGCCGCAGCATGTAGCCGCGGGAGCACGCAGTGGCATTGAGTGACATCGAGATCGCCCGCGAGGCGACGCTGCGGCGGATCACCGATCTGGCCGCCGACCGGCTGGGCATCGACGACCGCCATCTGGTGCCCTACGGTCACCACAAGGCCAAGCTCACCCTGCCCTTCATCGAGTCGTTGCGCGACCGGCCCGAGGGCCGGCTGATCCTGGTCACCGCGATCAGCCCCACGCCGGCCGGCGAGGGCAAGACCACCACCACGGTCGGTCTGGGCGACGCGCTCAACCGGATCGGCGAACGGGCCATGATCGCGCTGCGCGAACCCTCGCTCGGCCCGGTGTTCGGCCTGAAGGGTGGCGCCACCGGCGGCGGACGGGCGCAGGTGGTGCCCATGGAGGACATCAACCTCCATTTCACCGGCGACTTCCACGCGATTGCGCTCGCCAACAACCTGCTCGCCGCGGCCATCGACAACCACATCCACCACGGCAACGCGCTCGACATCGATGTCCGCCGCATCAGCTGGCGTCGGGTCATGGACATGAATGACCGGGCGCTGCGCGCGCTCACCGTGGGCCTGGGCGGGCCGGCCAACGGCCATCCGCGCGAAGATGGCTTCGACATCGTCGTGGCCTCCGAGGTGATGGCCATCCTGTGCCTGGCCACCTCGCTGGCCGACCTGCGCGAGCGGCTCGGCCGGATCGTGGTGGCGCAGACCCGTGATCGCCGGCCGGTGCTCGCCGCCGACCTGAAGGTGCATGGCGCCATGGCGGTGCTGCTGCGCGACGCGATCTCGCCCAACCTGGTGCAGACCCTCGAGAACAACCCTGCACTGCTGCACGGCGGGCCCTTCGCGAACATCGCGCACGGCTGCAACTCGGTGATCGCCACCCGCACCGCGCTGCGGCTGGCCGACTATGTGGTCACCGAGGCCGGCTTCGGCGCCGATCTCGGCGCCGAGAAGTTCATCGACATCAAGTGTCGCCTCGCCGGGCTGCGGCCGGCCGCGGCGGTGGTGGTGGCCACGGTGCGCGCGCTCAAGTACCACGGCGGCGTGGCACTCGACGCGCTCGGCACCGAAGACCTGCCCGCGCTGGGGCGCGGCCTGGCCAATCTCGAGCGCCATCTGCGCAACCTGCGCGAGGTGTTCGGCCTGCCCTGCGTGGTGTCCATCAACCACTTCGCCTCCGACACCGAGGCCGAGCACGCCCTGCTGCGCGAGCGGGTGGCGGCGCTGGGCGTGCCGGCGCACACCGCACGGCACTGGGCGCAGGGCAGCGAGGGCGCGACCGACCTCGCCCGCGAAGTGGTGCGCCTGGCCGCGCAGCCCACCGAGCTGCGATTCGCCTATGCCGATGACCAGCCGCTGTGGGACAAGATCCGGGCGCTCGCCACCCGGGTGTATGGCGCGGCCGAGGTGCGCGCCAGCCCGGGCGCGCGCGCGCGTCTCAATCAGCTGCAGGCCGAGGGCCACGGCCGGCTGCCGGTGTGCATCGCCAAGACCCAGTACAGCTTCTCCACCGATCCGTCGCTGCGCGGCGCGCCCGAAGGCCATGTGCTCGATGTGCGAGAGGTCCGGCTGGCCGCCGGCGCGGGCTTCGTGGTGGTGATCTGCGGCGATGTCATGACCATGCCCGGCCTGCCGAAGGTGCCCGCAGCCGAGCGCATCGACCTCGACGAGCAGGGCCGCATCATCGGCCTGTCCTGAGGCGCCTGCGCCGCGTGCACAGTCCCCGGCCGGCCGGCATGGCGCCCTCGCAGACCCTCGTGCTGATCAACCCGCGGGCGGGCGGCGGCCGCGCCGGCCGGCTCGCCGAGCCGATGCGGCGGTGGCTCCAGACCCACGGCCCGGGTGTGCGGCTGGCCGTCATCGACGGCATCGACGAGGCCGAGCAGCAGATCCAGACAGGCCCGATCGGGCTGCGGGTGGTGCTGGTGGGCGGCGATGGCACGGTCCACCGCATGCTGGCCTCGCTGCTGGTGCGCCGCTGCGAATTCGGGCTGGTGCCCGCCGGCAGCGGCAACGACATCGCGCGTGCCATGGGCGTGGCCGGGCTGGGATGGCGGGCCGCGCTCTCCCACGCGCTGAGCGCACAGGCCACGCCGCTGGATGTCGGCGAGTGCGCCTTCGGCGGGCGCACCGTGCTGTTCCTGAGCAGCCTCGCCGGCGGCTTCGACGCCGCGGTCGGCGCGCGCGCCCTGAAGACGCCGGGCTGGCTGGGCGGCCATGCCCGTTACCTGTGGGCCACGCTTCGCGAACTGCAGTCGCTGCAGACCTGGCGCATGCGGGTGCGGGTCGATGGCCGCGAAGTGCACCTCGGCCGCACGCTCTTCGCCTCGGCGCTTAACACGCCGAGCTACGGCGCCGGGCTGCCCGCCGTGCCGCAGGCGCGGGCCGATGACGGCCGGCTCGACGCCCTGCTGGCCGGCCGCTTCGGCCGCCTGGGCGCCCTGGGCATGCTGCCGCGACTGATGCTCGGCCGGCATCTCACGCATCCCCGGGTGAGCACCCAGGCCTTCACCGAGATGATCGTCGACAGCGAAACCGCCGTGCCGCTCGCCGCCGACGGCGAGCCGGTGGGCCGCGCGCACAGCTGGCGGGTGCGGGTGCGGATCGGCGCGCTGCCGGCGATGTGCCGCCAGCAGGCCGACTGAGTCCACGGATCGCAACCCGGACGAACCCCGGCGGCGGCATGCGCTATCCTCGGCCGCCAATCCCCCCATCCCGAGGAGACACCATGAGCGCCACCGACATCCAGGCCATCGAAGCCGCCGATGCCCGTCGCTGCCAGGCCGCGCTGGCCAAGGACGCTGCCACGCTGCGCGAGCTGATGGGCGACGACCTGCTGTACGTCCACAGCAGCGCCACCGCCGAGGACAAGGCCACCTACATCGACCGCGTGGTCAACGGCTATTACGACTACAAGGGTTTCACCCATCTGCGCCGCAACTTCCGGGTCTACGGCGATGTCGCCCTGGTGGATGGCGATGTGCGCATCCAGGTGGTGGTCAAGGCCGGGCTCAAGGACTTCGTCAGCCGCTACCTGCAGGTCTGGGCGCGCCGCAACGGCAGCTGGCAGATGGTGTCCTGGCAGTCCACTCCGGTGCCTGCGGCCTGAGCGGCCGTCAGGGCGCCGGGGCGGGCCTGACCGTCAGTCACTGACCGGCGCCGAAGGCCCGCGCGGCAAGGCCCCGCCTCAGCCGCGGGTGCGCATCGGCCCGAGGAAGTCACGCTTGCCCACCGGCACCCCGTGGTGCCGCAGGATGTCGTAGGCCGTGGCGGCGTGGAAGTAGAAGTTGGGGAGCGAGAACGACAGGATGAATGTCTCGGTCGTGAACGGGATCTGCCGGCCGCGGATCTCGAAGGCCATGTCGCGACCGGCGAGCGCATTCACCTCGGCCGCGCTGACCTGCTCGAGCGCCGCCTTCGCCTCGGCGACCAGCCGCTGCAGGTCGGCGTAGCCGCGCGCCGGCGCCTCGCCCGGCGGGGTGAACAGGCCGCGTCGCAGCCCCTCGATCGCACCCAGCGAGTGATGGGCCACTGACTCGACCTGAAACTTGAAGGGCAGCATGTCGGTCGCGAGCCGCGCCTGCACCAGGGCCTCGGGATCGGTGCCCTGGGCCGTGCAGTGGGCCAGACCCTTCTCGAGGCAGCCGCTGATCGCGGTGAGGGTCTGCAGATAGCTGGCAACGCTCAGGTCGTACAGGGAAACGGACATCGGGGCAGCTCCGGTTGAGGTGGAGAGTTCGCCTGGCGCGGGGTCGGTACGACGCGGGAACGGGCGGACAGGCTGACGCGCTCAGGCCGGTACGACCGCGCCCAACGCATCGCGCAGCAGCGCCGGCGGGTCGGCGCGGCCGAGCCGGCCGGCCAGCGCCAGGGTGGGCCGCTGCGCGAGCATGTCGGTCAGCGCGGCGCGCAGCGCGGATTCATCGATGGCCTGCAGCTGCGCCAGCCGCTCGCCGGGCAGCACCACGCGGTCATGCATGAGCAGGTCGCGGCCGAGCCACTCGGCGAAGGCCGCGGGCCGCTCGAGGCTGCGCGCCAGCCGCATGGCCTGCTGATTGCGGCTGCGCTCCAGATCGTCGGGATCGATGCGCGCGGCCGCGCCCACCACCACCTCGAGGCCGACCTTGAGCAGCTCGCGCAGGTTGCGCGGCGAGACGCCGGCAGTCACCTGCAGCACGCCGCCGTCTTCCAGGCCATCGGTCCAGGCATCGATCTGGTAGGCCAGCCCGCGCTGCTCACGCACCGACTGGAAGAGCGGCGAGGACATGCCCCCGCCGAGCAGTTCGGCGGCGAGCTCGTGCACGGCATGGCGCGGATCGGCGCGGCCCGGCACCGGCCAGCCCAGCACCACCGAGGTCTGCTCGGTGTCGTCGTCGAGATGGCGATAGCCGCCCACATAGCGGGCCGCGGCGCGCGCCGGCCGTTCACCACGGGGCAGCCCGCCGAAGTGCGCGTGAACCATGGCCACGAAGGCCTCATGCTCGACCGCACCGACCGCGCTGACCACGAGATTGGCGCCGGTGCAGTGCCGGCTCTGGTGATCGAGCAGGTGCTCGCGTCCGATGCGCCGTACATTGCGCGGCCGGCCGAGGATCGGCCGCCCGAGCGCCTGGCGCGGAAAGGCCAGGGCATCGAAGACATCCTGGGCCACCGACTCGGGATCGTCGGCGGCATCACCGAGCTCCTGCAGGATGACCTGGCGCTCGCGCTCGATCTCATCGGGCGGGAACACCGAGCGGGACAGCACATCGGCCATCACCGCCAGCGCGGTGTCGGCATGATCGGCGAGCATCAGCGTCTCGCAGGCGGTGTGGTCCTTGGCGGTGTAGGCGTTGATGCTGCCGCCCAGCCGCTCGATCTCGAGGGTGATGGCACGGGCATCGCGCAGGGCCGTGCCCTTGAAGGCCATGTGCTCGTAGAAGTGCGACAGGCCGTTGAGCTCGGTGGGCTCGTCACGCGAGCCCACCCGCAGCCATGCGCCAATGGCCACGGTACGAAAACCGGGCATGGCGGCGGTGGCCACACGCAGCCCGTTGGGCAGGGTGGTGGTGCGGACTTCGGGATCGGTGATCAGCATCGCTTGGCTTTCGATTCTACGCGCTCGCCCGGGGTCGGCCGGGCGATGACCACGGCATGCGAAAGCGAGATCGGGCGGGCGCTGCGCGCGCACTGGCGCTGCTAGGCTTGCGTGAAGGAGACCGACATGGGCCTGAATCCGCCGATCATCGGCCTGTTCCGACGCCTGCTGGACGAGCGCGACCAGCGAGAAGGCGCCGACTGGGACGCCACCGACAGCGAGCTCGACTGCGCCGTCTACCAGGATCCGGAGATCCATCGCCGCGAGGTCGAGCGGGTGTTCCGGCGCATGCCGCTGTGCCTGGGCCGGGCCGACCAGCTGCCCGAACCGGGGAGCATGATCGCCCGCGATCTGCTCGGCCTGCCGCTGCTGATCGTGCGCGATCGTGACGGCGGGATCCGGGTGCTGCTCAATGTCTGCCGCCATCGCGGTGCGCGCCTGCTCGAGGCCCAGGAGACGGTCTGCCGGCAATCGACGCTCTCATGCCCCTACCACGCCTGGACCTACGAACTCGACGGCGCGCTGCGCGGCATCCCGGGCGCCGAAGGCTTTCCCTGCCTGCAGCGCGCCGAACGCGGCCTGCGCCAGCTGCCCAGCGCGGTTCGCCACGGCTTCATCTGGGCGGTGCTCGACCCGCAGGCGAGCGCCATCGATGTGGCCGGCTTCCTGGGCGACATCGACCGCGATCTCGCCTCGCTCGGTCTTGAGGGGCACCACTTCTTCCGCCAGCGGGTGCAGCGCCGGGCCTGCAACTGGAAGCTGGTGATGGATGCCTTCCAGGAGGTCTATCACATCCGCCGGCTGCACGCCGGCTCGATCGCGGGCTACTTCCCGGGCTCGCGCTTCACCGCCGAGGGCGAAGGCCTGCACACCCGAATCCTGGTGGGCCGCGAGTCGCTCGCCCAGGCGCAGGACCTGCCTGAAGACCAGTGGGACGTGCGCTGCCACGCCACGCTTACCCATGCCATCTTCCCGAACAGCCTGATCATCTATCACCCCGATTTCACCAGCCATCTCGGTCTGTTCCCCATCGCACCCGGCGAGGTGCTGTTCGTGCACAGCCTGTTCACGCCGCACGCGCCGCGCAGCGAGAAGGAGCGCGCCCACTGGGAGCGCTCCTTCGACCTCATCGATGGCGGCGTGTTCAGCGCCGAAGACCTGCGCATCTCGGAGCAGATCCAGAGCGCGCTCGGGGCCGGCGCCAACCAGCGCTTCGCGCTTGGCCGCTTCGAGCAGAACCTGCGGCGCTTCCATGAACACCTCGCCGCGCTGATCAGCCGCGACTGAGCGCGCTGCCACCCCACCGGAGACCGCCATGCAACTGCAGGACAAGACCCTCATCGTCACCGGCGCGGCCAGCGGCATCGGCCGGGCGCTCGCGCTGCGCTTCGCCCGCGAGCGCCCGCGCGGTCTCGTGCTGGCCGACCTGCCGGCACAGGCCGCGGCGCTGCAGTCGCTTGCCCAGTCGCTGAGCGAGGGCCAGGCCGGCGTGGGCGCGGCCGTGCCCTGTCTGGCCGTGCCCACCGATGTGGCCGTGGAGACACAGGTGCAGGCGCTGGTGGCCGCGGCCGAACAGCGTTTCGGCGGCGTGGATGTGTTCTGCTCGAATGCCGGCATCATCCGCGACGGCGACGAGAACGCCCCCGAAGCCCAATGGACGCTGAACTGGCAGGTCCATGTCATGGCCCATGTCTACGCGGCCCGCGCGGTGATGCCGGGCATGAAGCGGCGCGGCGGCGGCTACCTGGTCAACACCGCCTCGGCAGCGGGCCTGCTCACCTCGCTGCCCTCGGCCACCTACGCGGTAAGCAAGCACGCCGCGATCGCGCTGGCCGAGTGGCTCTCGATCCAGCACGGCGAAGCCGGCATCCGGGTGTCGGTGCTCTGCCCGCAGGCGGTGGACACGCCGATGATCGCGGGTCGGGGCGGCTCGTCGGCAGCGCGCGCCGACGGCGTGATCTCGGCCGAGGACCTTGCCGACTGCGTGGTGGCCGGCATGGCCAGCGAACAGTTCCTGATCCTGCCGCACCCGCAGGTGCTCACCTACTTCCAGCGCAAGGCGCAGGACTACGACCGCTGGCTCGGCGGCATGCGCCGCTTCGCCGGCAAGCTCGGGCTGCGGCGCGACTGAGCCGCGCGGCAGCCCGCCGCCGGCCTCAGGCCGCGCGGGCCGGAATGCGCACCGGCATCGACATGAAGCCGTGCACGAAGTTCGAGAGCACCCGCCGCGGCTGGCCGGTGACCTCGATCACCGGATAGCGCTTGAGGATCTCCTCCCAGAGGATGCGCAGCTGCATCTCGGCCAGCCGGTTGCCCACGCAACGGTGGATGCCGAAGCCGAAGGAAAGATGCTGACGCGGCCGGGCACGGTCGATGATGAAGGCGTCAGGGTTCTCGATGGCCTCGGGGTCGCGGTTGCCCGAGAGGTACCACATCGCCACCTTGTCGCCCTTGCGGATGAGCTGACCGCCGAGTTCGACATCGCGGGTGGCCGTGCGGCGCATGTGCGCGAGCGGGGTCTGCCAGCGGATGATCTCGGGCACCAGGCTGCTGACCAGCGCCGGGTTCTCGCGCAGCTTGCGGTACTGCTCGGGATGGCGATTCAGCGCCAGCAGGCCGCCGGTGATCGAGTTGCGGGTGGTGTCGTTGCCGCCCACGATCAGCAGCAGCACATTGCCCAGGAACTGGCGCTCGTCCATGTGCCGGGTGGCCGGCGAATGGGCCAGCATGGAGATGAGGTCGTTGCGCGGCGGCTGGTTGACCCGCTCGTTCCACAGGCGCGTGAAGTAGGCCTGGCACTTGCCGAGCTCCTCGCGCCGCTGGTCCCAGGAGGTGACCGCGCCGCGGGCCTTGGGGTGGCCGGTGGCCATCTCGGACCACCAGGTGAGCAGGCTGCGCTCCTCGAAGGGGAAGTCGAAGAGGGTGGCCAGCATCTGGGTGGTGAGCTCGATGGACACCCGGCGAACCCAGTCGAATTCCTCGCCGATCGGCAGGCCGTCGAGGATGGCGGCGGCGCGGCTGCGGATGGTGCCCTCGAGCAGCGCGAGGTTGCCCGGGGCGACGATGGGGCTCACGGTGCGGCGCTGCTCGTCGTGCTGCGGCGGGTCCATGGCAATGAAGCTGGGCAGGCGTTCATCGGGCAGCGGCTCGGCCAGCGTGATGCCGCCGAGCGCGGAATCGGAGGAGAACGCCTGGTGGTTCACCTCGACTTCCATGATGTGCCGGTAGGTGGTCACCGACCAGAACGGACCGAAGCGGCTGCGGGCGCAGTAGTGCACCGGCGCCTCCCGGCGCAGCCGCTCGAAGTACATGCCGACGGTGTCGTCCTCGAAGATGTAGCCGCTGCTGACATCGAGCTCGGCCAGCGGGATGGCATTGATCTCGTCGCGGCCAAGGCTGCGGTAGACGGCGGGAGTGGAGATGTCCATGGTCCGCTTCCTGGTGTGAGGCGGGCCGGCCACAGCCGGCCAGGGGTGTTCAGGCGCCGACGAACTTCGGCGGACGCTTCTCGACGAAGGCACGGGCGGCCTCGGCGTGGTCGGCCGTGCCCATGCAGCGCACCTGGTGGGTGGCCTCGCTGTCGATGGAGCTGCGAAGGTCGGCGCGGGCGGCGAGGTTCACGTTCTGCTTGATGTAGCCGAGCGTGACCGAGGGCCCGTTGGCCAGCGCCGACACGAAGGCCGCCGCCTGCTCCTGGAACAGTCCCGGCGGGTAGACGCGGTGGAGCAGCCCGAGCGCGAGCGCCTCCTCGGCATCGAGCAGCGGCGAGAACATCAGCAGCTCCTTGGCCCGGGCCGGACCCACCAGCTGGGTGAGGAACCAGCTGGCACCGTAGTCGCCCGAAAGGCCCACCTTGGCGAAAGCCACGGTGAGCCGGGCGCTGTCGACCGCGATGCGGAAATCGCAGGCCATGGCCAGCGCCAGCCCCGCGCCCGCGGCAGGGCCCGGAATGACCGCGATGGTGGGCTTGGGGATCTCGTGCAGCAGCCGCGAGGCCTCGGCCCGGTCGCGCAGGCGCGTGGCGCGCTGCTCGAAAGTCTGGGTGGCGTCACGGCCGGCCGCCATCGACTTGACATCGCCGCCGGCGCAGAAGGCGCCGCCCGCGCCGGTGAGCACGATCGCGCGCACCGCAGGGTCGAGCTGGGCGCGCTGCAGCGCCGCCACCATGAGGTCGGACATCTCGAGGTTGAGGGCGTTGCGCGCCTCGGGGCGGTTCATGGTCAGCGTGAGCACGCCGTCCTTGAGGGTTTCGATCAGCACCTTGTCCATGAGGGTCTCCGTGGGCGTGTTCAGGCGAGCGCGGCGGCGGCGGACGCGGCCGGCGCGAGGTCTTCATCGCGGCCGATCTCGGCCAGGATCTGGTAGGACCGCAGCCGCGCGGCGTGGTCGAAGATGGCGCCACTGGCCATCAGCTCGTCGGCGCCGGTCTGCTCGACAAAGCGGCGCAGCTGCCGCCCGACGCTCTGGCGCGAGCCCACGAAGGAGCAGGTGAGCATGCGCTCGACCTGCACCCGCTCCATGGGGGTCCAGTACTGGTCGATGTCGTCGATCGGCGGGGGCAGCTGGCCGCGGGCATTGCGCATCATGTCGGTGAAGCGCTGCTGCAGGCTGGTGAACAGGCGTCGGGCCTGCTCGTCGGTGTCGGCGGCGATGACATTGACCCCCACCATCGCGTGCGGGCGCTGCAGCTGGGCCGAGGGCCGGAAGTGCTCGCGGTACACCTGCAGCGCCTCGTGCAGGGCGTCAGGGGCGAAGTGCGAGGCAAACGCATAAGGCAGGCCGAAGTGCGCGGCCACCTGCGCGCCGTAAAGGCTGGAGCCGAGGATCCAGAGCGGCACATGGGTGTCGGCGCCCGGGACCGCTCGGATCGCCTGGTTGGGCTGCACCGGCCCGAGGAAGGCCTGCAGTTCGACGATGTCCTGCGGGAATCGCTCGGCGGATCGCGGGTCGCGACGCATGGCGCGCATGGTGACCTGATCGGTGCCGGGGGCACGGCCCAGGCCGAGGTCGATGCGGCCCGGGTAGAGCGACTCGAGCGTGCCGAACTGCTCGGCGATCACCAGCGGCGAGTGGTTGGGCAGCATGATGCCGCCCGCGCCCACCCGGATGCTGCGCGTGCCGCCGGCGACATGGCCAATGACCACGGCGGTGGCGGCGCTGGCCACGCCGGTCATGTTGTGGTGCTCGGCCATCCAGTAGCGCCGATAGCCCCAGGCCTCGGCGTGGCGGGCGAGGTCGAGGGTGTTGCGCAGCGCGTCGGCCGGGGTGTCGCCACGGCGCACCGGCACCAGATCAAGGACGGACAAGGGAATCATGGCGGGGTCTCGGAAAGCAATCGGGAATCCGGCATTGTCGGCGTGAACGGCCCGACCTGCCAGCCGCAGCTGGCGGATCAGGCCTGCGCGGCCAGCCAGGCCGCTTCCTCGCCGGGTTCGGGCAGCACGCGGCCGCCTTCGAGAATCCAGGAAGCCGGCGTGGTGGAGGTGCGCATGCCCACCGACTCGGCGGGCACGCCGGCGATCCCGGCCACCACCTGCACGCAGCGGGCGACGATCTCGTCGGCCAGGGCCTGCGGTCGGCCGGCGCGGATGCCGCCATGCAGCCGGATGGCCGGCCCGGCCACCGGCGCCGGCTGATGATGGAACTGCACATGCACGAAGGTGGGCGGCGCCTGGGTGACATGGCAGTGGATGGCGGTGATCGCCCGGGCGATGGCGGCGCGCTGGGTGTCGTCGAGCGAGCCCTCGGGGCTGGTGCAGCGGTAGAGCGGCATGGTCTTGATTCCTGGGCAGTGGGGGCGCGTCAGGCGCCGGAACGGTCGGCCGCCACCACCATGACATCGTGGTAGGGCGCGCCGGTGATCTCGCTGAACATCCTCGCGACCTCATCCATGAGCGCGATCCGCGCCGGCTGGGCCGTGCCGGCCGGCACGCTGCCCAGCACCCTCGAGGCCTGGGAGGGCTCGCCGGCAGTGAACCACAGGCCCGGGGTGACCTCGGTGAACTCCACCGAGAGCGACTCGGGCGGCACCCCGAAGCGCTCGGCATTGATGCGCTGAAGACCCTCGCGAACCCGCTGACGAGCGGGCTCGCCGATGCGGCCGTTGACCAGGCACTTGTAGACGATCATGGGAATCCCGGAAGGCGAAAGGCGGAACTCGATCACACCCGGCGTGTGATCGGTGTCATGTCGGCGATCTTGACATCATCAGCCACGACCCGGGGGCCGGGAAGCGGGCAGGCAGCACGGGATCGCGTGACCGATTTCCGCTTTTCCCGACGCGGGCCGCGGCATTGCCCCGCAGCGTGACGAAAGTCATGTCGGCGGCTTTGACAGGGCCTCAGTCTGCCGTCAAGTCCGCAACGCCAAGTCATTGATCCTGCTCAGCAAGATCCGCCGGCACGAAGCTTGCAGAGCACTTGGCACCCGACCCGGATGCCCGTCATGCCACGCCCCCTGCCCGACCGCTCCCAGCCCCTGCCGAGCCCCGACCGGCCCGCCGCCCTTCACCCGCGCTCGCGCTCCGACCGCGCCGGCCACCTGCCGGCGCTGGCAAGCGCATGGCGACGCGCCCGGAGCCGGGCCGCGCTGGCCCTGGTGCTGGTCATGGCCGCCACGAGCGGGGCCTGGGCCGGCCCCTTCGGCTATCTGCAGGGCCTGGGCGTGAACACCAGCACCGGCATGAACGCGATCGACCGGCCCGCCTCGGCCTGGACACCGACGGCGGCCGGCGTGATCTATCAGATCGAGGACTCGGTAGGCGCCGGTGGCCTGGTCGGCCCCGGGATCGGCGGCCAGCCCTTCGATCTCGAGGCGCTCTATGTGCAGCGCACTGCCACGCAGCTGATCATCACCGGCGTGTCGGGCGCGCCGATCGCACTCAACCCGGCCGCGGGCACCAGCTCCACCATGTGTTTCCCGCCGGCCTGCGACCCGAGCTTCGGGATGGGCGACTTCTTCATCGGCGTACGGGTCGGCGGCGCCTTCGCGCCCCGGGTGGGCGTGGAACTCACCGGCCACGCCTTCATGTCGAACAGCCTGGGCTACACCAGCGGCTGGACCAGCCCCCTGCGCGCCGGGGGCATCGTCGATGTCAGCGGCGTGGCCCCCAGCCCGCTGACCATCGGCCAGGTGGGCGGGGAGAGCGGGCTGAGCCA
>NZ_CEXFHW010000113.1:0-12753 GCF_982640115.1 Quisquiliibacterium sp.
ATCGGCGCCTTCAACCGCGCCGGCGCAGCGGTGGGCAAGGCCTGGGGCGAGACCCTGGGCAAGCACTTCCCGGCCATGACCCTGGTGCAGGTCTCGGGCCTGATCGATCCGGCCGCGCAGGTGGAGATCGAGGGCGAGGCGCTGCTGCCATGAGGGCCGCACGCGTCAGCGCGCCGGCAGGGTGCGCGTTGCAGCCCGCGCAAGCCTTGGTTAGCGGACCGTGGTTTTCACCGAGGTGGTCCCCATGAGGTTCTGCTCGCACTGCCAGGAGAGCTCACGGGTGTTCATGCCGGTGATGGCCGCCTGGCTGAGTTCCAGGCGCCGGGCCACCAGGGTCAGGCGACCCCGGTTCAGGCTATAGGTGGTGATGATCGCCTCGCGAGCCTGGAAGGTCGTGCCACGGACTTCCCTCAGGTCGCGAGTGAGGGCCGTGATGCCTTGCTGGGTAAGGCTGACATCGCGACCCAATTCGATCTGCCGGATCGGCACCTGACAGCGCTGAAATACGGCTGCCCGAAAGACATCCCCAAACGCTCGGCCGAGTGGCCCGGGCAGGTAGCTCTGCACATCGACGGGGTCGGAAACGACAAGAAGGGCCGTGGGTTCATCGCCTCGGTCTGTCGCCTTGCCCACCGGACAGAGCCCTTCGCTGAGTTGCAGTGCGAGGTCTCGACTGTCGACCTTGCCGATGAGTTCGGTCTCGTCGATGTGACATACGGGAGGCAGTTGCCCGGTGGGCGTACCCGCACAGCCCGCGAGGACAGCCGTGAACAGGACCATGGCAGCCGCCGGCCTGATGCGTCGTCGATGGCTCGCCATGTTTCCCTTCCCAGATGCGCGCAGTCCGGGGATTCTATCGGGCAGCTCCGCAGACGGAAGCGGAGGGACAACTGGCGCTGAGATTGACCATCGGTGCCTGCGCCGGCTTGTCGACCAGAGACGCGATGAAACGATCCCGCAGCAGCCGGGTCTGGGCGCTGGAGATCACCCAGCCGTTCGTGGAGTCAATGATTCGCACATTCAGCAGAACGCCATCCGAGGTCGAGGAGTAGGTGCCAGTGACGATGTTCGAGACCGGATATGACTCGCGCAGTTGCCGGATATCCCTGCTCAGAGAGAATTCGCCCCCCTGGTTGATGATCAGGCTCTTGGTCAGGCGAATGTCGGCGACAGCCCAGTTCCTGACCTGCAGCTCATGGGTGAGGTTTTCACCGATCAGGCGTCCCAGTGCGGAACTCTCGCCGAGGTCGTTCAGATTGACGAAGCTCGTGATGACCGTTGGGCGAACCCGCATGGTCGGATCGACATTCCGGTCGAGTTGCTCGGCGATGAAGATCATCCCGCTGTTGAAGGTCCCCGCTGCCGTTCCGCTTGGCATCGAGACAATCGTGGCGGCAGTCGGCGCGGTCTGCGCTGCGGAGTGAAGGGGCGAGAACGCGGCAAGGCTCGCGATCAGGATAAGCAGTGAGCGTTTGGTTCGAAGCATGGAAATTCCTTCCTGGGCCGTCGTGTCTTCGGCGTATCAGCGGGGCGTTGCCCGGTAGCTGATCGGGTAGTCATTGCAGGCCGTAGGCCAGGTCATCGCAATGGGATTCCCGGACCCGGTATGCGTGGATACGACGCTGGACATCAGTCCGCCGCAGTTGCAGGTCCCGACGCAGCCGCAGGAACCGCTAACCGAAGCGAACGGGTTCGCACCGCAGTTCGAGACCACCTGCGGGCACACCACCGTGATGCCCCGACCCGATTCAGCGCAGCTGGTCTGAATCGCCTTCGGGGAGGAACCGCCTGAACCTGAGGTCAGCGTGGGCGACGGGCTGCCGCATCCGCAGCCACCGGATGTCGTTGACGCAATCGGGACGGCGCAGCCGGCGAAAAGGGGCAGGGACAAGGCGAGGAAGCCCCGTCGCAGGATCGAAATCATCCGAAGCTCCTGGAAGGTTAGGCGCCGGCAACGGCGCTGCGGTTTGCGACGACTTGCTCGCCGGTCCCGGAGCTTTCGGCGCACTTGATTGGCTGCTTTAGCGGCCTCCGACAGGCGGTATGCGGATGATCTCGGGCGGCAATGTCGCTCGCCGGGTTCCCGCGTTCAGTTTGGATCCAGCCCTGCCGAGCCGGCTCAGGCGTCCCGATACACCGGTGGGCGCTTCTCGATGAAGGCCCGCAGCCCTTCCGCGAAGTCTTCGCTGCGGGCGCACAGGGTCTGGTTGCGGTTCTCGATGGCGATGGCCGCTTCCAGGCAGGGCGCGTCGGTGGCCAGGTTCAGGCCCTCCTTGGTCAGGCGCAGGCCCATCGGCGAGGTGGCCAGCATCTCGTCGATGTAGGGTTGGGCGGCGGCCTCGAGCTGGTCATCGGGCACCACCTCGCTCACCAGCCCGGTGGCCAGCGCGCGCTGGGCGTTGATGAAGCGCCCGGTGAGCATCAGTTCGGACGCCACCGAGCGGCTGACCACCCGCGGCAGGAAATAGCTCACGCCCATGTCGCAGGACGACAGCCCGAGCTTGATGAAGGCCGCGTTCATGCGCGCGCTCTGCGCGGCGATGCGGATGTCGGCCGCCAGCGCGAAGGCGAAGCCGCCGCCGCTGGCCGCGCCATGCACCAGCGCGATGATCGGCTGCGGGCAGTGGTGCATCTTCACATAGACATCGGCCAGCAGGCCCTGAAAGCCGAAGCCGCCGCCAAAGGGCTTCTCGCCCTCGCCGCGGCGCTTGATGTCCAGCCCGGCGCAGAACGCGCGACCCGCCCCGCGCATCACCACGATGCGGCAGTGGCGATCGCGCTGCAGGCCGCCGAAATAATCGGACAGCTCGGTCGCCATCTGGGTGGTGATCGCGTTGAGCGAGTCGGGCCGGTTCAGGGTGAGCCAGTGAACCGCGCCGCGGACATCGACGCTCACGGTCTCGTAGGCATGCTGCATGAAGGTCTCCTTGGGATGGGGCAGGCAGCAGCGTCGGGGATTGCGCGTCGCGCGGCAAGGCGGGTGGGGCGGAAAGCGGGAGGCGGTCCCAATACCCACCTCCGGTAGCATGGTCGAGTACATCGAGCCAGCCGCGTGGTGGATGCCAGGGTATCAATCCTGGCAAGGGCACGGCCGTTGTGGTCTGGTGTAAGCAGTCCATCGCTTTTCGAGCCGTTCCCAGTTCCCCCGCCTCATGCCAGCAGACACGCTGTTCGCCTTCGCGATATTCGCCCTGGTGACTTCAATCACCCCCGGGCCGAACAACCTCATGCTCCTGGCATCCGGCGTCAACTTCGGCTTCCGATCGTCTGTGCCGCACATGCTGGGCATCAGCCTGGGCTTCCTCGTCATGGTGATGGCGGTCGGCCTGGGCCTTGCTGAAGTCTTCAACCGGTTTCCGTGGATCCACGGTGTGCTCAAGTGGGTCGGGGCAATCTACATGCTGTACCTGGCCTGGTGCATTGCACACTCAGGCCCACCGGACGATCCCGGGTCTCGCGGTCGCTCCTCCAGGCCCTTGGGTTTCCTCGGCGCCGCAGCGTTTCAGTGGGTCAATCCCAAGGCCTGGGTCATGGCTCTGAGTGCATTCAGCACCTATGTGCCGGCATCTGGCGGCATCAAGGCCATCGTCCTTGCCGCACTGCTGTTTGCCGCGGTGAACCTGCCGAGTGTTGGCTTGTGGGCGCTGTCTGGCGCTCGCCTGCGGCATTTTCTACAGGGACCGCGCAACCTCAGGCTGTTCAACCACGGGATGGCAGGCCTGTTGGTGATGTCGCTCTACCCGCTGCTCAGGCTTTGAGGCCAGACCCCTCGAAGCTCCCTGCGGTCACCGGCTGCGTTTCAACTCACCCGCCCCGGTACCAGTCCTTCACCGCCGCCACGAAGCGCTGCACCCCCTCGGCCACCGTGGCGCCATCCAGCGCGCCATACGACAGCCGCTGGTAGTTCCAGCGCGCGGTGTCGGTCAGCCCGAAGGCAAACCCCGGAATGGTCGCCACCTTGTGGCGCTCGGTCATGGCGCGGTTGAAGGCCAGCGGCTCGGCCACGCCGGGCAGGCGCATGAGCACATAGAACGCGCCCTGGGTGCGCGGGAAGTGAACCAGATCTCCCAGCCCGGCCAGGGCCTCGAAGACCTGGGCGCGCACGCGGGCCAGATCGGCCACCCGCGGCATCACCAGGCCTCGGCCCTGCTCGAGCGCCCGCAGCGCCAGCAGTTGCGAGGCCACCGGGGCGCAGATCAGGTTGGTGTCCTGCACCTTGTTCATCGCATCGAACAGATCGGCCGGGTACACCACATAGCCCACCCGCCAGCTCGCCATGCCGTAGTTCTTCGAGAACGAATAGAACGACAGGGTGTGCGCGTGCGCACCCGGAATGCTGCCCGGCGAGAAGTGCCGCGCGCCGTCGTAGGTGAAGTACTCGTAGGCCTCGTCGCTGAAGTGGTAGAGGCCGTGCTGCGCGCACAGCGCGTTCACCGCCCTCAGGTCGGCCTCGGGGTAGACCGCGCCGGTGGGGTTGTTCGGCGACACCGTCACGATCGCCCGCGTGCGCGGCGTGATCGCGGCGGCAATCGCCGCCACATCAAGCTGCCAGTCATCGCGCACCGGCACCGGCACCGGCACGCAGCCCGCCATGCGGATGGCCATCTCCTGGTTGAAGTAGTAGGGCATGGGCAGGATGAACTCCTCGCCCGGGTCGGCCACGGCCAGCACCGCGTTCAGGAAGGCCATGTTGCTGCCGGCGGTGACCATCACCAGGCTGTGCGGCGACACCGTCAGGCCGTTCTCGGCCGCGAGCTTGGCCTCGATCGCCTGCACCAGCGGCGCCATGCCGCTCACCGCCTGGTACTTGTTGAGCTGCACATCGGCCATCTGCGCGGGCAGGCCGGCCACGGCATCGGTGGGTGGCCCGTAGCTCACCACGCCCTGGCCGAGCGAGATCGTGCCCGGGGTGGCCCGCACCAGGGCCGCGATGGTCGGAATGATCGGGGTGTCCACCCGATCCATGCGATGCGAGCTGCGTTTCATGGTCACGGGCCGCACGGGCGCGGCGCTGAAGGCAATCTCCGATCTTAGCCGAGCGTTGCGGCCGGAATCCGCTGCGCGAGCTTTGCCGGGGGCCTCTCGCGGGCCGTACCATCGGTTCACCCCGCCGGCTCACGGCCGGCCCGCCCCACCCACGCCGAGGTCCGTCGATGCCCACCCGCGATCCCCTGTGCCTTCCCTGCGCCATCGGCGCCCCCGCGCCATGAGCGGCCTGCTCGACGGGCGCAGCGCCCTGGTCACCGGCGGCGGCTCGGGCATTGGCCGCGCCACCTGCCTGGCCATGGCGCGAGAGGGCGCGCGGGTCACCGTGTCTGACCTGCCCGGCGCCGGCGCCGAGGAGACCGTGGCGCTGGTGCGCGCCGCCGGGGGCGAGGCCCACGCGGTGCATGCCGATGTCACCCAGCCCGATCAGGTGGCGTCCATGGTGCAGGCCGCGCTTGCCGCCTACGGTCCGCTGCATTGCGCCTTCAACAATGCCGGCATCGCCGCCATGCATGTGGGCGCTGGCGGCCAGCGCATGGGCGACATCAGCCTGCAGTCCTGGGAGCGCATGCTGGCGGTCAATCTCACCGGCGTATTCCTGTGCATGGCGCAGGAGATCGCCGCCATGGAGCGCAGCGGCGGTGGGGCCATCGTCAACACCGCGTCGGTGGCCGGCCTGGTGGGTCTGCCCGGCTCCAACGCCTATGTGGTGGCCAAGCATGGCGTGGTCGGCCTCACCCGCGCCGCGGCCATCGATCACGCTGCCGCCGGCATCCGCGTGAACGCGGTCTGCCCCGGCTACATCGACACGCCCATGATCACCGAGGCCATGGCCCGCCGTGGCGAGCAGATCCTGGGCACCGTGCCGCTGCGCCGCCTTGGCCAGGCCGAGGAGATCGCCCAGGCGGTGGTCTTCCTGTGCAGCGATCGCGCGGCCTTCATGACCGGCGCGGCCATGCCGGTTGATGGCGGCTACACCACGGTCTGATCCCGCGCGGCCGGCGCCCCGCCGGCTGCCCCGACTTCAAGGAGTGCTTCCATGACAACCGATTTCCTCGCCACGGTTCGCGAGGCGGTGCGCGACGAGACCACGCTGCGCACCGCGCTGGCTGATGCCGAGATCGCGCCGCTGCTGATGTCGCTGGTGCAGCTCACCGGTGACCTCGACCTCATGGCCGAGGTGGCCCCGCACATCCAGGGCCCGTGGAGCTTTCTGCAGAATGTGCCGGCCGATCTGCGCCAGACCGTCATCGACCGCCTGGTGGCGGCGCTGCAGGACTACGCCAGCGCGGGCCGCGCCGCGCCGCCGCGGCCCGCGCCCGAGGTGCTGCAGACGATGATGAGCGCCGGCGTGGGCCAGCCGGTGCCGGCCGACTACATTGCGCTGCTGCTCGAGGAGATGAGCTTTGGCGGCGAAGACACCCGCTCGGTGCGCTGGCGCCAGCCGCAGCCGCCGGCGGCGCGCGCCGGCTTCCGGGTGGTGGTGATCGGCTCGGGCTTCGGTGGCCTGTGCGCGGCCATTCGCCTGAAGCAGCTCGGCATCCCCTTCGAGCTGCTCGAGAAGAACGCCGATGTCGGCGGCACCTGGCTCGAGAACACCTACCCCGGCTGCGCGGTCGACACGCCCAACCACTTCTACTCCTACTCCTTCCAGGTCAACAACGACTGGAGCCGCCACTTCTCGCGCCGCGACGAGATCCTCGCCTACATCCGCGAGGTGGTCCGGGTGCACGGCCTGCGCGAGCACATCCGCTTCGGGGTGGAGGTCACCGAAGCGGCGGTCGACCCGGCCACGGGGCACTGGACGGTGCACTGGAAGGACGGGCAGGGCGGCTCGGGCCGCAGCCAGTGCAACGCCCTGATCACCGCGGTGGGGCAGCTGAACCGGCCGTCCATCCCGCACATCGAGGGCATCGAGACCTTCGGTGGCCCGGCCTTTCACACCGCGCAGTGGGACTCGTCGGTGCAGCTGGCCGGCAAGCGCGTGGCCATGATCGGCACCGGCGCGAGCGCCATGCAGACCGGACCGTCCATTGCGCCCGAGGTGGCCCATCTGCGGGTGTTCCAGCGCACGCCGCACTGGGCGATGAACAACCCCAACTACCACCTGCCGGTGAAGCCCGGCCACAACTGGGCGCTGCGGCACATCCCTTACTACTCCAACTGGCTGCGCTTCCAGCAGTTCTGGGCCAGCTCCGACGGCTTTCATGCCTCGCTGCACAAGGACCCGGCCTGGACCCAGCCGGCGGTCTCGCTCAATGCCACGAACCATCGCATGCGCGAGATGATCGTCGACTATGTGCGCGGCGAGCTCGGCGGCGACGAGGCACTCCTCGCCAAGTGCATCCCGTCGTACCCGCCCTATGGCAAGCGCATGCTGCGCGACAACCACTGGTACCGCATGCTGCGGCGGGACAATGTGTCGCTGGAGACCGACCCGATCGCGCGGGTGGAGCCGGGCGCCATCGTGATGCGTGACGGCACCCGCCACGAGGCCGATGTGATCATCTTCGCCACCGGCTTTCAGGCCTCGAAGATGCTCTGGCCGATGACCATCCGCGGCCGCGACGGCCTGACCCTGCGCGAGCGGTGGGGCGACGATGATCCGCGCGCCTACCTGGGCATGACCGCGCCGGGTTACCCCAACCTCTTCATGCTGTACGGGCCCAACACCAACCTCGCCCATGGCGGCTCGATCATCTTCCACACCGAGTGCCAGGTGCGCTACATCATGCAGGCGCTGCGCGCCCTGATCGAGGACGGGCTGGGCAGCCTGGAGGTGCGGCCCGAGGTCTGCGAGCGCTACAACCAGCGGCTGGACGAGAAGGCCGCCGACATGGTCTGGACCCATCCCGGCGTGACCAGCTGGTACAAGAACGCGCGCAACCGGCTCACCGTCACCTCGCCCTGGCGGCTGCTCGACTACTGGGCCATGACGCGCGAGTTCGATCCTGCGGAGTTCGTGTAGGCCGCGGGCGGTGCCGCCTACTTCCCGTCGGCGATGATCGGGTCACCGAACAGCGCCCAGCGCTTGCCGTCGAAGCGCGCGGTGCGGAAGGTGTTGAAGGTGGAGTAGTCGTCGGGGCTGATGTTCACCAGCACCCCGGGCAGCAGCATCGGCAGTTTCAGGCTCTTGATGTTGGTCGCCGCCTTCAGGATGTTCTCGCGGGTGAGGTTGTCGCCGGCGTTCTTCAGGATGTGCACCATCATGTGCGCGGTGACATAGCCCAGCACCACCGAGGCGTCCATGGGGTTGCCCTCGGGGAACCATTCCTTGCAGAACTTCAGGAACTCCTTCATCTCGGCATCGTTGTCCCAGGTGGGATCACCCGCGAGCTTGAAGGCCATGGCGGTGATCAGGCCCACCGACTTGTCCAGCCCCGCCGGCTCGAGCACCGTGCCCTGCGAGCTCGACACCGACACGATGTAGTGGTGCGGCTTCCAGCCGATCTCGGCCACCTTGCGGATCACCTGCGCGCCGAACTTCGGCGTGGCCATGGTGAACAGCGTGTCGGCCCCGGCGGCCTTCATGGCGATCACCTGCGAGTCGACCGTGGCGTCGGTCACCTCGTAGGTGACCTCCTTCACCACCTGGCTCACCTTGCTGCCCAGGCCCATCTTGAAGCCCTTGACATAGTCGCGGCCCGAGTCGTCGTTCTGCGAGATGATCGCGATCTTCGCGTTGGGGAAGTTCGTGAGGATGTGCTTGGCGTAGATCATCCCTTCCTGGATGTAGGGCGGGAAGAACGGGGTGGTCCAGCGGAAGGCCTTGGGGTCGTTCCACTTGGAAGCGCCCGAGGACACCAGCAGCTGCGGCACGCCCTTCTGGTTGAGGTACTTGTGGGTGGCGCTGTTGGTGGGCGTGCCCAGCGCGTTCATGATCGCCAGCACCTCGTCCTGCTCCACCAGCTTGCGGGTCTGCTCGATGGTCTTGGGCGGGCTGTAGCCGTCATCCAGGCTGAGCAGGTTGACCTTGCGGCCGTTGATGCCGCCCTGCGCGTTGATCATCTTGAAGTAGGCCAGCTCCACCTTGCCCTGCGAGCCGTAGGCCGAGGCCGGGCCGCTGTAGGGCATGGTCTGGCCGATGCGGATCTCGCTGTCGGATGCGCCCGGGTCATAGCGTTTCTGGGCCTGCGCCGCGGGCGCGAGCGCCAGGGCGGCCGCGGCCGCCAGCGCGAGTGTCAGACGGTTGCTGATCATGCTTGCTCTCCCCCTTGAAGTGCCCGGCCAGGTCGCGCTGCCGATCAGCGTGCCGGCCGGTGCGGTGTGGTGTGGTCAGTGCTCAGAGGCCGATGCGGTACACCCGGCTGGCCGTGCCGCTGAACAGCGCAGTCTTGTCCTCGGCCGAGGCGCCCGCGGCCAGGCGCTTGAAGGCGTTCCACAGCGTGGCGTAGCCGGTGGACATCTTGTCCACCGGGAAGTTGCTCTCGAACAGGCAGCGCTGCGGGCCGAAGAGCTCGATGGTGGTGTCGATCCAGGGCCGCCAGGCGTCGGCGATCTGCTGCGAGCTGGGCGGCGTCTCGCGGGCATGGTGATCGAACATGCCGATGCGCATGCCCAGTCCGCCGAGCTTCACGGTGACATTCGGGCAGCGGGCAAGCTCGGTCATGCCGCGCTTCCAGTCGGCAAAGACCGCGTCGGCCCGGCCCGCGAAGGGCCCCACGCCGAGCGGGCCGCCGACATGGTTGAGGATGATCGAGGTGTCGGGGAAGGCGCGCGCCAGATCGGTGACCTCGCCGAGCTGGGTATGGAACTGCCAGGCCTCGAATGACAGGCCCAGGGGCGCGAGCTGCGCGAAGCCCTGGCGGAAGGCCGGCATGGCGTACAGGCCCTGGGGCGGATTGGTGTGGCTGTTGTGGATCTGCGGCGTGTCCACCCAGCCGCCGGCGTGGCGGATGCCGCGAAAGCGTCCGTTGCCGGCGCTGATGTGCGCCTCGAGGGGTTCGCGTGCGGCCGCGCCCAGCAGCAGGTCGACATGGCTGACAATGGCCGCGCAGGCGAGGGTGGAGCCGTACACGCCGCTTGCGCCCATGGCCGCCACACCGTTGGCGAACTCGGTCTCGCCCAGCGGGCGCAGGGCTTCGGGGCCGCCGGCGCGATAGAAGGCGCGGCAGTCGACGAACACCGTGGCCACCACCCGATGGCCGCTGCCGGTGTCGGCGAGCAGCTCCTCGAGCATGTAGCGGTGCTTCGGCCGATCCCAGAGATGATGGTGGGCGTCGACGATGGGCAGATCGGGCTCGAGGATGGGCTCGGCTGGCTGACGCGCCAGCCAGGCCGCGTCGGGCACGCCGCCGGTGCCGATCGCCTTGGGGTCCTTGGGTTGCGACATGGGTTGTCTCCTGGGGCATGCGCCACGGGACGGCGCGCCGTTGCCGGCCCACTGTAGCGGCAGCCGGCGGGCGCGTGCGCACGGCTCGACACGGCGGTGGTCCGAAAGTTCGCCGCGCACCGGGCCGGCCTTCCTATAATCGGTCGATGAGCACCCCACACGATCCCGCCGGCCTGGGCAGCCTCGTCACCGAGGTCTCGCGCAGCTTCAATGTCCCCATCACCACCGCCAACCTGCCGGTCTACCGCGCCTCCTCGGTGTTCTTCGACACCCTCGAGGAGGCCTGGTCCACCGGCGCGCGCGCGGTCGCCGGCGAGCGCCACGCCAGCACCTACGCCACCGCCGGCACGCCCACCACCTTCGCGCTGATGGACGCGCTCGCGGCCATCGAGGGCCAGGGCCATGACTGCCGCGCCGCGCTGATGCCCTCGGGCCTCACTGCCATCGCCGCGGCGCTGCTTGCCGTGCTCAAGACCGGCGACCATGTCCTGATGCCCGACTCGGTCTACGGACCGGCCCGCACCCTGTGCGGCACCCTGCTCGCGCGCATGGGCGTCAGCACCACCTTCTACGACCCCGCCCTCGACGCCGATGCGGTGGCCGCGCTCATGCAGCCCGCCACCCGCGTGCTCTACCTCGAGAGCCCGGGCAGCTACACCTTCGAGATCCAGGATGTGCCGGCGCTGTGCGCGCTGGCCCGCAGCCGCGGCGTGGTCACCATGATCGACAACGCCTGGGCCTCGCCGATGTTCGCGCGCCCCTTCGACTGGGGCGTCGACATGTCGCTGCTGCCGCTCACCAAGTACTGGAGCGGGCATGCCGATGTGCTCATGGGCGCGGTGGTCGTGCGCGAGGCGCTCTGGCCGGCGCTGCACGGCGCGGTGCGCCAGATGGGCCTGTGCGTGGGCGGCGACGATGCCTTCCTCATCCTGCGCGGCCTGCGCACCGCGGCGGTCCGCATGCGCCACCACCAGCAGTCGGCGCTGGCGGTGGCCCGCTGGCTGCAGGCGCGGCCCGAGGTGGCGCGGGTGCTGCATCCGGCGCTGCCCTCGCATCCCGGGCATGCGCGGTGGCAGCGCGACTTCACCGGCTCGAGCGGGCTCTTCTCCTTCGAGCTGCGCGCCGGTATGGCCGACACCCCCGGCAAGCTTGCCGCGCTGGTCGAGCGCCGCCGCTTCTATCGCATCGGCTACTCCTGGGGCGGCTACGAGAGCCTGATCATGCCGGCGCGCCTGAGCGGCGCGCGCAGCGTGCAGCCCTGGGACGGCGGCCCGCTGATCCGCCTGCATGTCGGCCTGGAAGACACCGACGATCTCATCGCCGACCTGGCGACCGGACTCGACGCCATGCGCGCGGCCGTCTGAGACGGTCGCCGCTCCACCTCACCCCCAATGCCTCAGGAGACACCCATGGACATGAAAGGCAAGTGCGCGATCGTCACCGGCTCCTCGGCCGGTGTCGGCGCGGCCACCGCGCTGATGCTCGCGCAGCGCGGCGCCTCGGTGCTGATCAACTGCACCAGGAGCCAGGATGCGGCCGAGGCGGTCGCGGCACAGTGTCGCGCTGCCGGCGCCGATGCCTTCGTGGTCAGCGCCAATGTCGCCAGCGACGAAGACTGCCGGCGCATGGCCCGCGCCGCGCAGGACCGCTGGGGCCGCATCGACTACCTGGTGAACAACGCCGGCACCACCAAGTTCGTGGCCGCCAACCGGCTCGACGGCCTGTCGGCCCAGGACTTCCACGACATCTACTCGGTCAACACCATCGGCGTGTTCCAGATGGTGCGGGCCTGCGAGGCGGCGCTGCGCGCCAGCGGCGGCTCGGTGGTCAATGTGTCGTCCATCGCCGGCCAGGAGGGGCAGGGCTCCTGCATTGCCTATGCCGCCTCCAAGGGCGCGCTCAACACCCTCACCGTGTCGCTGGCGCGTGTGCTCGGGCCGCAGGCCCGGGTCAACGCGGTGCTGCCCGGCTTCATCGAGACCGGCTGGCTGCAGGCCGGCCTGGGCGAGGCCTACGAGGCCAGCCGCCAGGCCTACAAGGACAGCGCCGCCCTCGCCGAGGTGCTCACGCCCGAGGACATCGCCGACGCCATCGTGTGGCTGCTGTCGGCCACCAAGGTCACCGGCCAGCTGCTGCGGGTCGATGGCGGTCGTCAGGTGGGCCGTCTGCAGGGCCGCCCGGCGCCGGCCCGATGAACCTCGACCTCCACGGCCTGCCGCTCACCGCGCCTTCGGCGGCGGCGGCGGCGGCCTTCAACGAGACCTGCCGGCGCTACCTCACCTATCGCGCCGATACCGTGCAGCCGCTGTTCGCCACGCTGGCGGCCGAGCCGGGCTTCGTGATGGGCCAGTGCCTCAAGGGCTACCTGCTGCTGCTCGCGTGCAAGCAGGCCATGGTGCCGATCGCGGCGGGCGCGCTGGCCCAGGCCCGCGAGG
>NZ_CEXFHW010000114.1:0-12619 GCF_982640115.1 Quisquiliibacterium sp.
CTGGTGCTCGGGCTGGGCCGCAAGTTCGAGCAGCCACTGGGCGATGCGCACTGGATCCGGCTGGCGTTCAGGCTTCAGGAGACCAGCGATCAGCGCTTTGCGGTCGGGCTCGAGGCGGCCGAAGGGCCGCTGGGCACGCGCAACTACCGCATCGCTCTGGAGGCTGCGCCCCAGGGCGAGCGCGAGACCCTGCTGCATGTCACCTACGCGTATCAGTCGAGCTGGACGGCACGGGCGGCCATGCAGGTGTATCTCGCCACCGCGGGCAGCGACAAGGTCGGCTTCAGCCGCGAGGGCGCAGGCGCTGCGGCGCCGTTCGTGGGCGGCATGCGCGGCTCGCTCGAGCGCAATGCCATGCGCTACTACCTCGCCATCGAAGCCTGGCTGGGCACGCTGGGGCTGGCGCCGCCCGAGCGGGAGCACCGTGCGCTCGAGGAGTGGTTCACCGCCACCGAGCGCTATCCGCGCCAGTTGCAGGAGGTCACCCGCAAGGAATACATCGCCATGAAGACCCGCGAAGTGCAGCGTCAGCAGTCGCGGGTCCGCACGCCGCTCGATTGAGCCGGCGCTGCTGCGCCGGGCTCCCGGCTCGCGGGCGTTGCCGCCGGCTGCTCAGCCGAAGGTGCGCGGCTGGCCGGTGTTCTCGATCACCGACATCCAGAGGTCGCCCTCCGGATTCACCCGCCGGCTCTCGCGCGTGGCCAGCGCCATCGGCACATGCACGAAGCGGCCGTGCCAGCGGCCGATGAGCATGCTGGTGTTGCCGGCCATCGCCGCATGCACCGCGTGACGAGCCATGTTCCAGCAGTACACGCTGTCCGAGGCGCAGGCCGGGATGCTGCGGATGGTGTAGCTCGGGTCGATGTACTTCACGGTCACCTCGCGTCCGGCCTGCGCGAAGTGCGCACCGATGCGATCGCGCAGGAACACCCCGGCATCCTTCAGCCGGGCGTTGCCGCTCTTGTCCACCGATTCAGCGTCCGCCGCGGGGGCGATCAGGTCCTGCGCCACGCCCTCGGCGGCCACCACCACCGCGTGCCCCTTGCGGTCGAGCACCCGACCCAGGCAGGCGAGCACGCCCGAGTCGCCCTGCAGACGCATCGGCACCTCGGGAATCAGCACCAGATCGGCCTCGGTGGAGGCCAGCGCGGCCTGGCAGGCGAGAAAGCCGGAGTGCCGGCCCATCAGCTTGACCAGGCCGATCCCGTCGCGGGCGGCGAGCGCCTCGACCCGGGCGCTGCGGATGGCGTCGACCGCCGCGGAGTAGGCGGTGACGAAGCCGAAGCTGCGATCGATGAAGGGCACATCGTTGTCGATGGTCTTGGGCACGCCGACCACCGCGATCCGCAGCCCGCGTCGTGCGATCTCGGCGCACAGGCGCATCGCGCCGCGCATGCTGCCGTCGCCACCGACCACGAACAGGATGTCGATGCCATTGGCCTCGAGGTTGTCGACCACCTCGGCCGCATCCTGCGAGCCGCGCGAGGTGCCCAGCACCGTGCCGCCCTCGTGATGGATGTGCGCCACCGACTCCGGTGTCAGGGTGAGGGGCACATGGCCGAAGCGGGCGATCAGCCCTTCGTAGCCGAAGCGAAAGCCGAGCACCTGGCGCACGCCGTAGCCGACCGAGAGCTCCAGCACCAGCCCGCGCACCACATTGTTCAGGCCCGGCGCCAGCCCGCCACAGGTGACGATGCCGGCACGCACCGTGCGCGGATCGAAGAAGATCCGGTCGCGCGGTCCGGCCAGCTCGAAAGCCGGGAGCGAATCAGGATCTCCCTTCGCGCCCCGCAGCGACGACAGTGCATCGTCGAGCAGCACCTTGTCGGCCGAGCCGACGAAGTGCACCGCCCGCTCGCCAAGATGGCGCGCCACCGGAGAGGGCAGGCGACAGTGCCCGAGCACATCGATGACGAGCTCGGCAACCGCGGGGCCTGCCGTGTTCATCCGGTGTTCCTCAGACCGGCAGCGAGGCCGTTGATCGAGAGGTGGATGCCGCGACGCACCCGCTCGTTGAGCGGCTCGGTGGGGCTGCGCTGGCGGTGACGACGCATCAGCTCCACCTGCAGATGGTTGAGCGGGTCGAGATAGGGAAAGCGATGACCGATCGAGCGGGCCAGCGCCGGACTGGAGGCGAGCCGGATGGTCTCGCCGGTGATCGTCGCCATCGCTGACTGCGTGCGCTGCCACTCGGACTGGATGGCCGTGAAGATGCGCTTGCCCATGCGGCGGTCGGCGCCGAGCTCCAGATAACGGGTGGCGATGCCGAGGTCGCTCTTGGCCAGCACCATGTCGAGATTGGACAGCAGGGTTCGAAAGAACGGCCACTGCCGGTGCATGCGCTGCAGCAGCGCGACCCGCCGTTCGCGATCGCCCTGGTTGAGGAAGGCCTCCACCGCCGAACCGAAGCCGTACCAGCCCGGCAGCATCACCCGGCACTGCCCCCAGCTGAAGCCCCAGGGAATGGCGCGCAGGTCCTCGATGGCCCGGGTGGCCTTGCGCGAGGCAGGTCGCGAACCGATGTTCAGTTCGGCGATCTCGCGGATCGGCGTGGTGTCGAAGAAGTAGTCGACGAATCCGGGTGTGCCGTAGACCAGTTCGCGGTAGGCGGCCATGCCGGCATCCGAGAGCGACTGGGCGGCGTCGAGAAAGGTCCTGGGGGCGCTCGCGGTCGGGTGCAGCAGCGTGGCCTCCAGGGTGGCTGCGACCAGCGCCTCGAGGTGTCGTCGGCCGATCGCCGGGTTGGCGTACTTGCTGTTGATCACCTCCCCCTGCTCGGTGAGCCGGATCTGGCCGTTCACCGTGCCGGGTGGTTGCGCCAGGATGGCCTGGTAGCTCGGCCCGCCACCGCGGCCGACGGTGCCGCCGCGGCCATGGAACAGGCGCAGGCGGATGCCGTGCGCGGCCCGCAAGGGCTCGAAGACCGACACCAGCGCGGTCTCGGCCCGGTAGAGCTCCCAGTTGCTGGTGAAGAAGCCGCCGTCCTTGTTGCTGTCGCTGTAGCCGAGCATGATGTCCTGCTCGGCGCCGGAGCGGGCCACCAGCGCGGGCACGCCCGGCAGCTGGTAGAAGGCCTGCATGATCTCGGCGGCATTGCGCAGGTCGCCGATGGTCTCGAAGAGCGGCACCACGATCAGGTCGGCGATGCCTTCCCGCGACAGGGTGCCGCGCATCAGGCCCGCCTCCTTCTGCAGCAGCAGCACCTCGAGCAGATCACTCACCGATTCGGTGTGCGAGATGATGCAGTGGCGCAGCGCCGCCGGGCCGTAGCGCTCGAGCATCTCGCGCGCGGCGTCGAAGATCGCCAGCTCATCGCGGCACAGGTCCGAGTAGGCCGCGCTGCGCACGCGCAGCGGGCGCGGATCGTCGAGCAGGCGCAGCAGCAGCGCGCGCCGAGCAGCCTCGTCCAGGGACGGATAGTCGGCCTCCAGGCTGGCCACGGCCAGCAGTTCGGCCACCACCGCCTCGTGCTTGTCCGAGCTCTGGCGCAGGTCGACGGTGGCCAGATGGAAGCCGAAGACCTGCACCGCCCGGATCAGCGGCGCGAGACGTGGTGCGATCAGGGCGCGCGCGTGGTGCGAGCGCAGCGACTGCGCGATCACCTGCAGGTCGGCGAGAAAGTGCGCGGCATCGGGGTAGGGCTCCTGCGGGGCGAGGGCGTGGCGCAGCGCCTCGGTCCCGGTGAGCTCATGCAGCGTGGCCGCGAGGCGCGCGTAGATGCCGGTGAGGGCGCGTCGGTATGGCTCGTCCTCGCGGTGCGCGTTGCGATCGGGGGAGTGCTCGGCCAGGGCCTGCATGGCCGGGGTGATCGGCGCCAGCAGTGCCGAGATCGACAACTCCGCGCCGAGTTCGTGCACCTCGGTGAGGTAGAAGCGCAGCGCGGTCTCGCTCTGGCTGCGCAAGGCAGCGCGCAGGGTGGCCGCGGTGACATTGGGATTGCCGTCGCGGTCACCGCCGATCCAGTTGCCCATCCGGAAGAAGGTCGCGATGTCGTGCCCGGGCAGCATCTCCTCGAGCTCGGCGTAGAGGCGTGGAATCTCCCGCAGGAAGGTGCTGCGGTAGTAGCTGAGCGCGTTCTCGATCTCGTCGGCCACCGTCAGGCGGGTGTAGCGCAGCATCCGGGTCTGCCAGAGCTGCGTCACCCGGGCGCGGATCAGCGACTCGTTGTCGCGGCGCTCGCGCTCGGTGCGAAGGCCGTCGCGCGCGCCGAGCAGTTCCGAGATCGCCCGCTGCGCGTCCAGGATGCTCTTTCGCTGCACCTCGGTGGGATGGGCGGTGAGCACCGGCGAGATATGCGCTCGGGCAAGGACGTCGGCGATGTCGGCGGCGCGGATCTCGCCGGCGGCCAGCCGCTCCATGGTCATCGCGAGCGAGCCTTCCTCGAGCACGCCCCGGCGCTCCTGCGCCTCGTGGCGGCGGACCTGATGCCGGTCTTCGGCGATGTTGGCCAGGTGGGAAAAGTAGCTGAACGCGCGTACCACCGACACGGTCTGATCGATGCCCAGGTTCTTCAACAGGCGATCCAGGGTGCGACCGGCGGCCGCGTCGCGCTTCAGGCGCCCGGCCACCGACAGCTGCCGCACCCGCTCGATCAGCTCGAAGGCTTCGCGGCCCTCCTGCTCGCGGATGACATCGCCCAGGATGCGGCCCAGGAAGCGGATGTCGGCGATCAGCGCCTCATCGGTGTCGCCAGGCTCCTGGCATCGGCGGGCGGCGGTGGGTTTCGGTGCGGATTTCGCCATCGGAAGACCTCGGGGCGCACCGCAGGCGTGCGCCTGCGGCGACATCGGTGGACCTGGTGCGGGTCACGCAAGGTCTGTACCACGAGCGGGGGCTTCCGGATCCCGGCAAGGTCAAGCCGCGGTCGATCCGGTCTTCGCCGCATAATGCGCGGTCGCTGTCCGCAAGGCGCCGCCGGGTGGTCGCGCCAACACCCGCAGTGGCGCATCCACCATCGCCCACCCCCGAGCATGTTCGTCGACATCGTCAGCGTTGCCCTGCGCCGGCCCTACACCTTCGTGGTGATGGCGCTGCTGCTGCTCATCCTCGGTCCGCTGGCAGCGCTGCGCATGCCCACCGACATCTTTCCGGAGATCCGCATCCCGGTGATCGCGGTGGCCTGGCAGTACACCGGCCTGCCGCCCGAGCAGATGGCCGGGCGCATCAGCACCCTCTACCAGCGCGCACTGACCACCACGGTCAACGACATCGAGCACATCGAGGCCACGTCGTATGCCGGCATCGGCATCGTCAAGATCTTCTTCCAGCCCGGCGTGAATGTGGCGGTGGCCAATGCCCAGGTGACCGCGATCTCGCAAGTGGTGGTGCGACAGATGCCCCCGGGCACGCTGCCGCCGCTGATCATCAACTACAACGCCTCCACGGTGCCCATCCTGCAGCTCGCGCTGTCGGGCCAGGGCCTGTCGGAACAGAACCTGTTCGACCTTGGCATCACGGCTGTGCGCCCGCCGCTGGTCACCGTGCCGGGGGCAGCCATCCCCTGGCCTTATGGCGGCAAGCAGCGTCTCGTTCAGATCGATCTCGACCCGGTCGCGCTGCAGGCCCGGGGGCTGTCGGCCCAGGATGTCTCCAACGCGCTGGCCGCACAGAACCTGATCCTGCCGGTGGGTACCCAGAAGATCGGCAGCCTCGAGCACACCGTGCAGCTCAACAACGCCGCCGTGGCGATCAGCGATCTCGGCGGTCTGCCGATCCGCAGTGCCGGTGGCGCCACGGTCTATCTGCGCGACGTCGCCCAGGTGCTCGACGGCAACTCGCCGCAGACCAACATCGTGCATGTGGATGGCGGCCGTTCGGTGCTGATGTCGGTGCTCAAGAACGGCGCGACCTCCACGCTGAGCATCGTCGACGGCATCCGCGAGAAGCTCGCCGGCCTGCGCGCCTCGCTGCCGCCCAACCTCACCGTCACGCCGATCAATGACCAGTCGATCTTCGTGCGGGCGGCCATCACGGGCGTGGCGCTCGAGGGGCTGATCGCCGCCGCCCTCACCAGCCTGATGATCCTGCTGTTTCTGGGCAGCTGGCGCCCCACACTGATCATTGCGGTCTCGATCCCGCTGTCGATCATGGGCGCAGTGCTCGGGCTGGCGGCCATCGGCGAGACGCTCAACATCATGACTCTCGGCGGCCTGGCCCTGGCGGTGGGCATCCTGGTCGACGATGCCACGGTGACCATCGAGAACATCAGCTGGCACCTCGAGCAGGGCAAGGATGTCGAGACCGCCATCATGGATGGCGCCCGGCAGATCGTGGTGCCGGCCTTCGTCTCCATGCTGTGCATCTGCATCGTGTTCGTGCCGATGTTCTTTCTCGACGGGGTGTCGCGTTTCCTGTTCGTGCCGATGGCCGAGGCCGTGATGCTCGCCATGGTCTTCTCCTTTCTGCTCTCGCGCACCCTGGTGCCGACCATGGCCAAGTACCTGCTGCGGGCCCACCACGCGGTCGGGTCCGGCACGGCGCTGCGCTCCCGCAATCCGCTGGTGCGGTTCCAGCAGGGCTTCGAGGCCGGCTTCGCGCGCGTGCGCCGCGGCTACCGGGCGTGGCTTGCCTCGGCGCTTGCCCATCGCGCGGTCTTCGTGGCGGGCTTCATGGCTTTCGTGCTTGCGTCGTTTGCCCTGGTGCCTTATCTGGGCAGCAACTTCTTTCCGGCGGTGGATGGCGGGCAGATCCTCATGCATGCGCGGGTGCCGGTGGGCACGCGGGTGGAGGAGACCGCCGCGCGCTTCGCGCAGATCGAGCAGGCGATCCGTCGGGTGGTGCCCTCCGAGGAGATCGCGGCCTTCGTCGACAACATCGGCCTGCCGCCGAGCAGCATCAACCTCATCTACAACAACACCGGGGTGATCGGCACCCAGGATGGCGACATCCAGATTGCGCTCAAGCCTGGTCACAAGCCCACCGCCGACTATGTGCGGGTGCTGCGCGAGGTGCTGCCGGCGGAGTTTCCCGATACGGTGTTCTCGTTTCCGCCGGCCGACATCGTCAGCCAGATCCTGAACTTCGGCGCACCGGCGCCGATCGACATCCAGGTACGGGGCGGCAACCTCGAGGGCAACTTCGCCTATGCCAGCCAACTCGTCACGCGGCTGCGCGCCATTGCCGGCGTGGCAGATGTCCGGATCCAGCAATCACCGCGCAGCCCGGTGCTCAAGGTGGACATGGACCGGTCGCGTGCGCTCGAGCTTGGCCTGACGGCGCGCGATGTCACCAACAGCCTGGTCGTCAATCTGGCTGGCAGCAGCCAGGTGGCGCCCACCTACTGGCTGAATCCGGCCAACGGTGTGTCCTACGCGATCGTGGTCCAGACCCCGCAGCGCGACATGGAATCGCTCACCCGTCTGTCGGGTGTGCCGGTTACCGGATCTGCCGCCGCGAGCCCGCAGGTGCTGGGCGGCCTGGCCACGGTGAGTCGGGGCAGCGCCAACGCGGTGGTGAGTCAGTACGATCTGCAGCCCATGGTGCAGGTGAACGCCACCACCCAGGATCGCGATCTCGGCGCGGTGGCGGCCGACATCCGACGGGTGATTGCCGACACCGCGGGCGAGGTTCCCAAAGGCGCGAAGGTGGTGCTGCTTGGCCAGGTGCGCACCATGGACCGGGCCTTCTCCGGCCTGCTCTACGGACTGCTCGGCGCCATCGCGCTGATCTACTTCCTGATCGTGGTCAACTTCCAGTCCTGGATCGATCCATTCGTGATCATCACCGCGCTGCCGGCTGCGCTGGCCGGCATCGTCTGGATCCTGTTTGCCACCGACACCACGCTGTCGGTACCTGCGCTCACCGGGGCGATCATGTGCATGGGCGTGGCCACCGCCAACAGCGTGCTGGTGATCAGCTTCGCGCGCGAGCGTCTCGACAAACTCGGTGACGCCACGCAGGCGGCGCTCGAGGCCGGCTTCGTTCGCCTGCGCCCGGTGCTGATGACCGCACTGGCCATGATCATCGGCATGCTGCCGATGGCGCTGGGGCTGGGCGAAGGCGGCGAACAGAATGCGCCGCTCGGCCGCGCGGTCATCGGCGGCCTGGTGTTCGCCACCTTTGCCACCCTGATGTTCGTGCCGGTCGTGTTCAGCCTGGTGCATCGCCGCCCGGCGCGTCGCGAGGCGGCATCTTCCCGCGGAGTTCCCAATGCTCTCTGATCCCGACGGCGGGCCGCCGGCGCGAAGTCGGCTCGGCCTGTTCGCCCTCGCGGTGCTGCTGACGGGCGGCGTCGTGGCCGCCCTGGGCATCAGCGCGCGTCAGTCCGATGCCGCCCGTCTCCAGCAGCGGGCGCAAGCCCAGGCCGAGCCGGTGGTCACGCTGATCTCGCCCAGCGCGCCAGCCGGTCCGCCGCCGGTGCTCGACCTGCCAGGTCGCATCGAGGCGCAGTCGCGGGCCCTGGTCCATGCGCGAGTGGCCGGCTATATCAGGCGCTGGCATGCCGATATCGGCACGCCGGTCAAGGCGGGTCAGCTGCTCGCAGAGATCGACACGCCGGAGCTCGACCAGCAACTGCTGCAGGCCCGTGCCGAACTCGCCAGCGCGCGCGCCAACGCGGCGCTCTCCGAGGCCACCGCGCGGCGCTGGCAAACACTGCAGAGCCAGAACTTCGTATCGGCCCAGGCGGTGGAGGAAAAGTCCGGGGATGTCGCCGTGAAGCAGGCCCAGGCCAGTGCCGTGCAGGCCAACCTCGACCGGCTGCTCGCACTCAAGGGCTTCGCGCGGGTGGCGGCACCCTTCGAGGGTGTGGTCACCGCGCGCTCCACCGACATCGGCGCGCTGGTCAATCCCGGAGGGGCAGCCGGCACCGAGCTCTTCGTGGTCTCTGATGTGGCACGGGTGCGGTTGTATGTCACCGTGCCGCAGAACCAGGTGCCAGCGGTCAAGGCCGGCGACGCAGTCAGCTTCTCGGTGCCCGAGCGGCCGGGGCAGCGCTTCGATGCCCGGGTGCTGGCGCTTTCGCAGGCGATCGGAGCCGGCACGGGCGGCATGGTGGTGCAGCTCGCCGCCGACAATCGCCAGGCGGGCCTGCTGCCGGGGGGCTTCGCCTCGGTGCGCTTCAGTCTGCCGCCCCGCGAAGGCGTGCTGGTGATCCCGCCGAGCGCGCTGCTCTTCGGCAAGGCCGGGCCGCGGGTGGCGGTGGTGAACGCCGACCATCAGGTGATGCTCAAGCCGGTGACCATCGCCCGGGACCTGGGGGCGTCGGTGGAAATCGCCACGGGACTGGTCGCCTCCGACCGCCTCATCGAAAGCCCGCCCGATGGCATTGCCGATGGCGCGAAGGTCAAGCCCAGGCCGCCGGCGGCGCGCCCGCCTGCCCCCGGCAAGTCCTGACAGGCCGCTCTCGCCCGGCGGCTTCCGGGCGGGGCCTCAGAAGGGTTCGATCAGCCGCTTGCGACCCTCCCGCGGTGCGGGGGGCGGCAGGGTGCGCAGGGTCTGCACCAGGATGCGCCGGGTGTCGGCAGGGTCGATGACATCGTCGTAGGTGAACTTGGCCGCGGTCTTCAGCGCGGTGTGCTCGTCCTTGAGCTGCGCGGTCAGCTCGCGATGGCGTGCCGCCCGTTCGCCGGGGTCTGCCATCGCTTCGAGCTCGCGTCGGTGCAGGATGCTCACCGCGCCCTCCAGCCCCATGCCGCCGTACTCGGCGGTGGGCCAGGCCAGCAGGATGGCCGGGTCGAGGGGCTGTGAGCCCATGATGTAGTAGCCCAGCCCGTAGGCCTTGCGCAGCACGACCGTCATGATCGGCACGGTGGCATTGGCGATGGCGGTGAGCATGCGTGCGCTGTGCCGCACCAGGCCGGTCTGCTCGGCCTCGGGCCCGACCATGAGGCCCGGGGTGTCGCAGAGCAGCAGGAGGGGGATGTCGAAGGCGTCGCAGATCTGCACGAAGCGCGCCGCCTTCACCGCCGCGGCCGAGTCGATCGCGCCGGCGGCGTGCATGGGCTGGTTCGCCACCACACCGACCGTGCGCCCGTCGATGCGCACGAGGCTGGTGACCACCGAGCGACCCCAGCCCGGCTTGAGCTCGAGGCTGCTGTCGAGGTCGGCGAGATGGGCGATCACCTTGCGCACATCGTAGGCGCGGCGCGGATTGAGCGGCACCAGTTCGCGCAGGGGCAGCGGATCGGGTGCGCGCGGCGGCTCGGTGGCGGGGCCGAAGAAGGCGAGGTAGCGCCGCGCCAGGGTGATGGCATGGGCGTCGTCGTCGGCCAGCAGGTCGATCACGCCGCTGCGCACATGGGCGTCGGCCGGCCCGATCTCCTCGGGGGTGAGGGTCACGCCGAGCGCGGCGTGCACCAGGGGCGGTCCGCCCAGGCCCATGGCGCTGCCGCGAACGGCGATCAGCAGGTCCGACAGGCCGGCGAGATTGGCATGACCGGCAAAGGCCCGGCTGGGCACGATGCCGATGGTGGGCACCAGCCCCGAAAGCCGCGCGAAGACCACGAAGGTGGTCGTGGGACCCCGTGCCGACACCAGCATGTCATGGGTGCGTGCCCCGCCGCCCTCGAGCCAGAGGATCACCGGCAGACGATGACGCAGCGCGTGTTCGAACATCCGGGTGATCTTCTGGTGATTGACCGCGCTCTGCGTGCCGCCGTGAACCGTGTAGTCGTAGAGCACCAGGTCGACCGCGCGGCCACCCACCTGCGCCGTGCCCATCACCAGCCCGTCGGCGGCGCCGCTCATGCCGTCCACCGCGGGCTGGGCAAGCCCGCCGTACTCGACGAAGCTGTCAGGGTCGATCAGGCCGGCAAGCGCCTCGCGCACGCTCAGGCGGCCGCGGGCGTGCTGACGCGCCAGCGCCTCGGGGCGCGCGGCATCCTGCAGCGCCGCCCGGGCCTCGAGCACGGCCTGCAGCTCGGGGCGGACTGCCGGCCCGGTGGGACCCGGGGAGGAGCTCATGTCGGCGACTCCCATCCCCCGCCCAGGGCAAGGTAGACGCGCACCAGGGCCAGCCGCCGATCGAGCACCGCCTGCACGGCATCGAGTTGCGCGGCGAGCAGTTGCCGCTGCGCATCGAGCACCTCGAGAAAGCTGGTGGTGCCGGCGCGGAATCGCAGCTCGGCCAGGCGCAGGGCCTCGGCGCCGATGGCCACGCGCGCTTCCTGCAGGCGCTGCGCCTCGGCGCTGCTCTCGTAGGCCTGCAGGCCATCGGCGACCTCGCCCAGGGCGGCGAACACGGTCTTGCGGTAGGCGAGCAGGGACTGATCAAGCCGGGCGAGCGCGGCATCCCGATTGGCACTCAATGAGCCGCCGGTGTAGAGCGGTGCCACCAGGCCCGGCCCCAGGGAGGCCACCGTGGCTGCCCCCCCGCCGAGCAGGCTGGACAGCGCGGTGCTGGTCACGCCGAGCACCGCCGTGAGCGAGAGCTGGGGAAAGAATCGGGCCCGAGCCTCGGCCACCCGGGCATCCGCGGCCGCGAGCTGGGCCTCGGCGCGGCGGATGTCGGGGCGGCGGGTGAGCAGGGCCGAGGGCAGACCCGCCGGCAGCGCGGCCGGCAGGACGAGCGTTGTGGCGGCAGGTATGGTGACCGAGCCGGGCGGGCGGCCGAGCAGCAGCGCGATCGCGTTCTGCACCTCGAGCATCTGACGGCGCAGGCCGGGCAGTCGGGCCTGCGAGGCCGCGATGGCGCTCTCCTGCTGACGCTCCTCGGCGGCGCTCACGATGCCGGCCTGCGACATGCGCTGGATGATCCGCAGCCCTTCCTGCTGGCTGTTGACCGACGCCTGCAGCACCGCCTCGGATTCGCGCAGCGCGCCGAGCTGGTAGTACAGGCTGGCCATATTGCCCACCAGCGAGGCGCTCACGGCATGGCGGTTCTCGGTGGCGGCGAGCAGGTCGGCGCGGGCGGCGTCGGTGGCCCGGGCGTAGCGTCCCCAGAGGTCGAGCTCCCAGGACACCGCGCCCCCGGCGAGGTACGAGGACGAGAGGTTCTGCCCCGGCAGACGGGCGATCGGCGTGGTGTTGAGCGAGGCGGCAAGCGAGGGCAGGGCGGGTGCACGGGCAAGGCCGATCAGGGCGGCGGACTCGCGCACCCGCGCCGCGGCGATCAGACCGTCGGGGCCGCTGCGCAGCGCCTCCTCGATCAGGCCGCGCAGCGCCGTGTCGGTGAACACCGCCTGCCAGCCGACGCTGCCCAGCGCGGGCGCACCCTCGGTGCCGGCGGCTGCGCCGGGATAGGCGCCCGGCAGTGACAGGTCGGGTCGGCGGAAGGCCTCCGGGACCGCGCAAGCGCTGAGACTGCCCGCGACGACCAGCGCGAGCGGAAGACGCAGGGTTCTCATGGCGTGGTCTCCGGGGCGTTCGCCGGGGGCGGATCCGGCGGCACGGATGGCCTGGAAGGGGTGCCGCGACGGTTGAAGAGCCGGTCGACCACCACATAGAGTACCGGCACCAGGAAGATCGCGAGCAGGGTGGCGGCCAGCATGCCGCTGAAGACCGTGACCCCCATGGACACCCGCGACGCCGCGCCCGCGCCGCTGGCCATGATCAGCGGCACCACCCCGAGGATGAAGGCGAAGGAGGTCATCATGATCGGGCGCAGCCGCAGACGGGCGGCACCCAGTGCCGCGCTGACCGCGTCCTGCCCCTGCTCGCGCAGCATCTTGGCGAACTCGAC
>NZ_CEXFHW010000115.1:0-12615 GCF_982640115.1 Quisquiliibacterium sp.
AGGGCACGGAGATGGTGATGCCCGGGGACAACGTGCAGATGACGGTGCAGCTGATTGCGCCGATCGCGATGGAGCAGGGTCTGCGCTTTGCGATCCGCGAGGGCGGCCGCACCGTCGGCGCCGGCGTCGTCGCCAAGATCCTGGTCTGAGTCCGGCCACCTGCTGCACCCGTCAAGACACTTAGGGGCATAGCTCAACTGGCAGAGCGTCGGTCTCCAAAACCGAAGGTTGGGGGTTCGATTCCCTCTGCCCCTGCCAACCCGTTTGGCGCCAGCAATCCCGATTCCCCCGGCAGAAACCCTCTCCATGGCCAACCAGAACATCGAAGTCGTCACCTCGGGCGCTGACCGCGCCAAGGTGGCGCTCGCCGTGGCCGCGGTGATCGCCGGCGTTGTCGGGTTCTACCTGCTGGCGGGCCAGCCTGCGGTGCTGCGCATCGCGGCCTTCCTGGCCGGGCTGGTCGGCGGTGGCGTCATCGCCTGGTTCTCGGGGCCGGGACAGCAGTTTTTCGCATTCGCCAAGGATTCCTGGTCCGAGACCCGTCGGGTGGTCTGGCCCACCCGCAAGGAAACCACCCAGGTCACCCTGATCGTGTTCGCGTTCGTGGTGGCCATGGCCCTGTTTCTCTGGCTGGTCGACAAATCGCTCGAGTGGGTCCTCTATGACCTCATCCTGGGCTGGAAGAAGTAGATGACCAAGCGCTGGTATGTGGTTCATGCCTATTCGGGCATGGAAAAGAGCGTGGCCCGGGCCCTTCAGGATCGTGTCGAGCGGGCCGGCATGCAGGAGCAGTTCGGCAAGATCCTCGTGCCGACCGAAGAAGTCGTCGAGATGAAGAACGGGCAGCGGGCGATCACCGAGCGCCGCTTCTTCCCGGGGTATGTCTTCGTCGAGATGGACATGACTGACCTCACCTGGCACCTGGTGAAGAGCACCGCCAAGGTCACCGGTTTCGTCGGCGGGCACGGGCATAGTCCTGCGCCGATCTCCGAGAAGGAGGTCGCCAAGATCATGGCCCAGATGCAGGAAGGCGTCGAGAAGCCCAAGCCCAAGGTGCTGTTCGAGGTGGGCGAAATGGTCCGCGTCAAGGACGGTCCCTTCACCGATTTCAACGGCAACGTCGAGGAAGTCAACTACGACAAGAGCCGGGTACGGGTCTCGGTCACCATCTTCGGCCGAGCCACCCCGGTCGAACTCGAGTTCGCGCAGGTCGAGAAAGTCTGATCACCCGACGGCGGGTCTGCCCGCCGTCGTCCGGCGTCGCTTCCCGGCGGCGCCACCCCGAGGAGCGGCAGTAGGGACTGTCCCGAACCCGCGCTAGCACTCAATCCAGGAGCAGCCTCATGGCGAAGAAGATCGTCGGCTTTGTGAAACTGCAGGTTCCTGCAGGCAAGGCCAACCCCGCCCCCCCGATCGGCCCGGCCCTCGGCCAGCGCGGCCTGAACATCATGGAATTCTGCAAGGCCTTCAATGCCCAGACCCAGGGCATGGAACCGGGCCTGCCCATTCCGGTGGTGATCACCGCCTACGCCGACAAGTCCTTCACCTTCGTGATGAAGACGCCGCCGGCGACCATCCTCATCAAGAAGGCCGCCAAGATCGACAAGGGCTCGCCCAGGCCCCATTCCGACAAGGTCGGCAAGATCACGCGTGCACAGGCCGAGGACATCGCCAAGGCCAAGATGCCTGACCTCACCGCCGCCGATCTCGATGCCGCGGTGCGCACGGTCGCCGGCTCTGCACGCAGCATGGGCATCATCGTGGAGGGTCTCTAAATGGCCAGGATTTCCAAGCGGGTCAAGGCGAACGCCCAGCGCGTCGACCGGACCAAGCCGCTGCCGCTCGCCGAGGCGCTGAAGGTCGTCAAGGAATGCGCCACCGCCAAGTTCGATGAATCCATCGATGTCGCCGTGCAGCTCGGCGTCGATGCCAAGAAATCCGACCAGGTCGTCCGCGGCTCGGTGGTCATGCCGGCCGGTACCGGCAAGACCGTGCGGGTGGCGGTGTTCACCCAGGGCCCGAAGGCCGATGAGGCGCGGGCCGCCGGTGCCGACATCGTCGGCATGGAGGACCTCGCCGAGCAGGTCAAGGCGGGCAACCTGAACTTCGACATCGTGGTGGCCTCGCCCGATGCCATGCGGGTGGTCGGTACGCTCGGCCAGATCCTCGGTCCGCGCGGCCTGATGCCCAACCCGAAGGTGGGCACGGTCACCCCCGATGTGGCGGGCGCGGTGCGTAATGCCAAGGCGGGTCAGGTGCAGTACCGCACCGACAAGGCCGGCATCATCCACGCCGGCATCGGCCGTGCGTCGTTCGAGGTCGACAAGCTCGAGACCAACCTGCGGGCCCTGATCGAGGCGCTGAACCGGGCCAAGCCCGCGTCCTCCAAGGGGATCTACCTTCGCAAGGTGGCGGTGTCGAGCACGATGGGAGTGGGTGTCCGGGTCGACACCGCGGCCTTCTCGGCCGCGGCCAACTGACGCGGACGAAAGAACTTTGGGCCGTCGTGCCCGGGCCGACGCCACCCAGTCTGGTGGTGTCGGAGCGGGTTCGGCGGGTTGTCAAAGACCGCAGGGGGCGCAGTGCGCCGGCCGGCAGCATCGGCGGGCAAGCGGGCACCTCAAACCGGGTCCTGTTTTCCAGGATCCAACCCTGCGCAGATGGCGGTCCCGAAGCGGTTTGTAGCGGTTCGTCGATGGCGAATTCGGTCGCAAATTGAGCTCGGTCGCCGTAATCAGGCAGGTGCAAAGGCGCAAGCCGGCGCACCGTTCACAGGAGCTGGACCATGGGTCTTAACCGCACCGAAAAGGCCGCGGTCGTTGACGAAATCGGAGCGAAGGTCGCTTCCGCTGGCGTCATCGTCGTCGCCGAGTACCGTGGTCTGGGAGTTGGAGCGTTCACCGCACTGCGCAAGCAGGCGCGCAGCCAGGGCGTGCACCTGCGTGTTCTCAAGAACACGCTGGCGCGCCGCGCGGTCGCCGGAACGCCGTTCGAGCCGCTGTCCGCCCATCTGGTCGGCCCGCTGCTCTACGGCATCTCCGCCGACCCGGTGGCCTGCGCGAAGGTCCTCAACGACTTCGCCAAGGGCAACGACAAGCTGGTCCTGAAGGCCGGCGCCATGCCGAATTTCGTCATGGATGCCGCCGCCGTCAAGGCACTGGCCTCGTTGCCCAGCCGCGAAGAGCTGCTGGCCAAGCTGCTGGGCACCATGCAGGCGCCCATCGCCACGTTCGTCCGCACGCTCAACGAGGTGCCGGGCCGGTTCGTCCGGACCCTCGCCGCGATCGAGAAGCAGAAGACCGAGGCTGCCTGATCCTTCAGGCGCGCGCTGCACGCAAAGACTTCCCGGAAACACGCAAACCGCTGAATCAAGATACTGGAGCTAACAATGGCACTGAGCAAACAAGAGATCCTCGACGCCGTCGCCGGCATGTCCGTGCTGGAGCTGTCCGAGCTGATCAAGATGATGGAAGAGAAGTTCGGCGTGTCGGCTGCCGCCGCTGCCGTGTCCGTGGCTGCCGCCCCGGCCGCCGCCGCTGCGCCGGCCGAAGAGAAGACCGAGTTCACCGTGGTGCTGGCCGCCACCGGCGAGAAGAAGGTCGAGGTCATCAAGGTCGTTCGCGCGGCCACCGGCCTGGGCCTGAAGGAAGCCAAGGACCTGGTCGACGGCGCTCCGAAGCCGGTCAAGGAGGGCATCTCCAAGGCCGACGCCGAGGCCCTCAAGAAGCAGCTCGAAGACGCCGGCGCGAAGGTCGAGCTCAAGTAAGTTGTTCCCCGACGACGCACTGCACCCGGAACCCGCCCCTCCTCAGGGTCGGGCGGTTCCGGGTTTTCGCGTCTTTGCGGGGACTGAGGTCTGGCGAGTTGCCGGCCGCCGCCATCCGGCGACGGTCTGCGCAGCCGCCCGGACCCCAGCCTCTGCGTGAATCACGGAGTGTCCATGAGCCAGCCCTCGTCCTACTCGTTCACCGAGAAGAAGCGCATCCGCAAGACCTTTGCCAAGCGCCCCGTCGTGCTCGACGTCCCCTATCTGCTGACCACGCAGATCGAGTCCTACCAGCAGTTCCTGCAGGCCGAGGCGGTGCCCCTGGAGCGCAAGCCCGAGGGTCTGCAGGCGGCGTTCGGCTCCATCTTCCCGATCGTCTCGCACAACCAGATGGCACGGCTGGAATTCGTCAGCTACCAGCTCGGCAACCCGGTCTTCGATGTCAAGGAATGCCAGCAGCGCGGCCTCACCTTCTGCGCGCCCCTGCGGGCCCGCGTCCGTCTGGTCATCATGGACAAGGAGGCGGTCAAGCCCACGGTCAAGGAGATCAAGGAGCAGGAGGTCTACATGGGGGAGATTCCCCTCATGACCACCACCGGCTCGTTCATCGTCAACGGCACCGAGCGGGTGATCGTCTCCCAGCTGCACCGCTCGCCGGGCGTGTTCTTCGAACATGACCGCGGCAAGACCCACAGCTCGGGCAAGCTGCTGTTCTCGGCCCGGATCATTCCCTATCGCGGCTCCTGGCTCGATTTCGAGTTCGATCCCAAGGACATCCTCTACTTCCGTGTCGACCGCCGTCGCAAGATGCCGGTCACCATCCTGCTCAAGGCCATCGGCCTGAATCCCGAGCAGATCCTGGCGCACTTCTTCGTCTTCGACAGCGTGCAGCTGATGGCCGAAGGCGCCATGCTCGAACTGGTGCCCGAGCGCCTGCGCGGCGAGATTGCCCGCTTCGACATCACCGACCGCGATGGCAACCTGATCGTGGCCAAGGACAAGCGGATCAACGCCCGCAACATCCGCGACATGGAGAAGGCGCAGATGACGCGCATCTCCGTGCCCGAGGAATACCTGCTCGGTCGCATCCTCGCGCACGCGGTGATCGACGCTGAAACGGGCGAGGTCGTGGCCAACGCCAATGACGAGCTCACCGAGGAGCTGCTGCGCAAGCTGCGCACGGCCAAGGCCCGCGACCTGAAGGTGCTCTACACCAACGATCTGGACCAGGGTCCGTACATCTCGCAGACCCTGCGCCTTGACGAGACCGTCGACCAGAACGCTGCCCGGGTTGCCATCTACCGCATGATGCGCCCCGGCGAGCCGCCCACCCCGGATGCGGTCGAGGCGCTCTTTCACCGGCTGTTCTACAGCGAGGAAGCGTACGACCTGTCGAAGGTCGGCCGCATGAAGTTCAACCGCCGGGTCGGCCGCGATGAACTCGTGGGCCCGATGACCCTGCTCAACGACGACATTCTCGCGGTCATCAAGATCCTCGTTGACCTGCGCAACGGCAAGGGCGAGATCGACGACATCGACCACCTCGGCAATCGCCGCGTGCGCTGCGTCGGCGAGCTGGCCGAGAACCAGTTCCGCGCCGGCCTGGTGCGGGTCGAGCGCGCGGTCAAGGAGCGCCTGGGCCAGGCCGAGACCGAGAACCTGATGCCGCATGACCTGATCAACAGCAAGCCGATCAGTGCCGCCATCCGCGAGTTCTTCGGCTCGTCGCAGCTGTCGCAGTTCATGGACCAGACCAACCCGCTGTCCGAGATCACCCACAAGCGGCGGGTGTCGGCGCTGGGCCCGGGCGGTCTCACCCGCGAGCGCGCGGGCTTCGAGGTCCGCGACGTGCACCCCACCCACTATGGCCGGGTCTGCCCCATCGAGACGCCCGAGGGTCCGAACATCGGCCTGATCAACTCGCTGTCGCTGTATGCGCGCCTGAACGAGTACGGCTTCCTCGAGACCCCGTACCGCAAGGTCACCGACGGCCAGGTCACTGACGAGATCTCCTACCTGTCGGCGATCGAGGAAGGCCGTTACGTCATCGCCCAGGCCAATGCCGCGGTCGACGAGAACGGCCGCCTCACCGGCGAACTGGTGTCGGTGCGGATCAACGGCGAGACCCAGCTCTCCTCGCCCGATCGCGTCACCTACATGGATGTGGCGCCCAGCCAGATCGTGTCGGTGGCGGCCTCGCTCATTCCCTTCCTCGAGCATGACGACGCCAACCGCGCGCTCATGGGGTCGAACATGCAGCGCCAGGCCGTGCCCTGCCTGCGGCCCGAAAAGCCGGTGGTCGGCACCGGCATCGAGCGCACCTGCGCCGTCGACTCCGGCACCGTGGTCACCGCCCGTCGCGGCGGCCTGGTCGACTATGTCGATGCCAACCGGATCGTCATCCGGGTCAACGATGACGAAGCCGCCGCCGGCGAAGTCGGTGTCGACATCTACAACCTGATCAAGTACACCCGCAGCAACCAGAACACCAACATCAACCAGCGCCCGGTGGTCCGCAAGGGCGACCGAATCGCCCGCAACGATGTGGTCGCCGACGGCGCATCCACCGACCTCGGCGAACTCGCCCTCGGCCAGAACATGCTGGTGGCGTTCATGCCCTGGAACGGCTACAACTTCGAGGACTCCATCCTCATCTCCGAGCGCGTGGTCGCCGATGACCGCTACACCTCGATCCACATCGAGGAGCTGTCGGTGCTCGCCCGTGACACCAAGCTCGGTGCCGAGGACATCACCCGCGACATCTCCAACCTGTCCGAGTCGCAGCTCTCGCGCCTCGACGAGTCGGGCATCGTCTACATCGGTGCCGAGGTCCAGGCCGGCGACACCCTGGTCGGCAAGGTCACGCCCAAGGGCGAGACCCAGCTCACCCCCGAAGAGAAGCTGCTGCGCGCGATCTTCGGCGAGAAGGCCTCCGACGTGAAGGACACCTCGCTGCGTGTGCCCTCGGGCATGAGCGGCACGGTCATCGATGTCCAGGTGTTCACCCGAGAGGGCATCCAGCGCGACAAGCGTGCCCAGTCGATCATCGACGACGAGCTCAAGCGCTACCGTCTCGACCTCAACGACCAGCTGCGCATCGTCGAGAACGATGCCTTCTCCCGGATCGAGCGCATGCTTGCCGGCAAGGTCGCCAACGGCGGACCCAAGCGTCTGGCCAAGGGCGCCGAGATCACCGCCGACTACCTCGCCGAGGTCGATCGCTGGCAGTGGTTCGAGATCCGCCTCGCCGACGAGACCGCCGCCTCGCAGCTCGAGGCCCTCAAGGAATCCATCGAGCAGAAGCGCCACCAGTTCGACCTTGACTTCGAAGAGAAGCGCAAGAAGCTCACCCAGGGCGACGAGCTGCCCCCGGGCGTGCTCAAGATGGTCAAGGTCTACCTGGCGGTGAAGCGCCGCCTGCAGCCCGGCGACAAGATGGCCGGTCGCCACGGCAACAAGGGCGTGGTCTCGCGCATCGTGCCGGTCGAGGACATGCCGCACATGGCCGACGGCACGCCCGCCGACATTGTGCTCAACCCGCTGGGCGTGCCCTCGCGGATGAACGTCGGCCAGATCCTCGAGACCCACCTCGGCTGGGCGGCCAAGGGCATCGGTCTGCGCATCGGCGAGATGCTCAAGGCCCAGCAGAGCGCCGAGACCATCCGTGGTCTGCTGCGCAAGATCTACACCGACCCCGGTCAGCGCGCCGGCGTCGACGGCCTCTCCGATGCCGAGGTGCTCGAGCTTGCCGGGAACCTGCGCAACGGCGTGCCCTTCGCCACCCCGGTGTTCGATGGCGCGACCGAGCCCGAGATCCGCGAGATGCTCGACATCGCCTTCCCCGACGACGATCCGCGCACGCAACTGCTCGGCTTCACGCCGAGCAAGACCCAGGTCACCCTCTATGACGGACGGACCGGCGAGGCCTTCGATCGCCGGGTCACGGTCGGCTACATGCACATGCTGAAGCTGCATCACCTCGTCGATGACAAGATGCACGCCCGTTCCACCGGCCCGTATTCGCTGGTCACCCAGCAGCCGCTGGGCGGCAAGGCGCAGTTCGGCGGCCAGCGTTTTGGCGAGATGGAGGTGTGGGCGCTCGAGGCCTACGGCGCCGCCTACACGCTGCAGGAGATGCTGACCGTCAAGTCCGACGACGTGAACGGCCGCACCAAGGTCTACGAGAACCTGGTCAAGGGCGAGCACACCATCGACGCGGGCATGCCCGAGTCGTTCAATGTGCTCGTCAAGGAAATCCGGTCCCTCGGCATCGACATCGATCTCGAGCGCATCTGAGCCCTCGCCCAACGACATCCAGGAGCATTCCATGAAAGCGTTGCTCGATCTGTTCAAGCAGGTCCAGGAAGAAGAGCACTTCGACGCGATCAAGATCGGGCTTGCGTCGCCCGAGAAGATCCGGTCGTGGTCCTTCGGCGAGGTCAAGAAGCCCGAGACCATCAACTACCGCACCTTCAAGCCCGAGCGCGATGGCCTGTTCTGCGCCAAGATCTTCGGTCCGATCAAGGACTACGAGTGCCTGTGCGGCAAGTACAAGCGCCTGAAGCACCGCGGCGTCATCTGCGAGAAGTGCGGCGTCGAGGTCACCCTCGCCAAGGTCCGCCGCGAGCGCATGGGCCACATCGAGCTCGCCTCGCCCACCGCGCACATCTGGTTCCTGAAATCGCTGCCGTCGCGTCTGGGCATGGTGCTCGACATGACGCTGCGCGACATCGAGCGCGTGCTCTACTTCGAAGCCTACGTGGTCATCGAAAGCGGCACCACGCCCCTGAAGCGCGCCCAGATCATGACCGAGGACGACTTCCTCGCGAAGACCGAGGAATACGGCGACGAGTTCCGGGCCATGATGGGTGCCGAAGGCATCCGCGAGCTGCTGCGCTCGATCGACATCGACCGTGACATCGAGACGCTGCACAAGGATCTCGAGGCCACCGGCTCCGAGGCCAAGATCAAGAAGATCGCCAAGCGGCTCAAGGTGCTCGAGGGCTTCCAGCGCTCGGGCATCAAGCCCGACTGGATGGTCATGGAGGTGCTGCCGGTGCTCCCGCCCGAGCTGCGCCCGCTGGTACCGCTCGACGGCGGCCGCTTCGCGACCTCTGACCTCAATGACCTCTATCGCCGGGTCATCAACCGCAACAACCGCCTCAAGCGCCTGCTCGAGCTGAAGGCGCCCGAGATCATCGTGCGCAACGAGAAGCGCATGCTGCAGGAGGCGGTCGACTCCCTGCTCGATAACGGTCGTCGCGGCAAGGCCATGACCGGTGCGAACAAGCGTGCCCTCAAGTCGCTGGCCGACATGATCAAGGGCAAGGGCGGTCGCTTCCGCCAGAACCTGCTCGGCAAGCGGGTCGACTACTCCGGCCGTTCGGTGATCGTGGTGGGGCCGCAGCTCAAGCTGCACCAGTGCGGTCTGCCCAAGCTGATGGCGCTCGAGCTGTTCAAGCCGTTCATCTTCAACAAGCTCGAGACGATGGGGATCGCCACCACCATCAAGCAGGCGAAGAAGTACGTCGAGACCCAGGAGCCGATCGTCTGGGACATCCTCGAGGATGTCATCCGCCAGCATCCGGTGATGCTCAACCGTGCGCCCACCCTGCACCGCCTGGGCATCCAGGCCTTCGAGCCGGTGCTGATCGAAGGCAAGGCCATCCAGCTGCATCCGCTGGTGTGCGCGGCCTTCAACGCCGACTTCGACGGCGACCAGATGGCAGTGCACGTGCCGCTGTCCATCGAGGCGCAGCTCGAGGCGCGCTCGCTGATGCTCGCCTCCAACAATGTGCTGTTCCCGTCCAACGGCGAGCCCTCGATCGTCCCCTCGCAGGACATCGTGCTGGGCCTGTACTACACCACCCGCGAGAAGATCAATGCCAAGGGCGAGGGCATGTTCTTCAGCGATCTCGGCGAGGTGCTTCGCGCCTACGACAACCGTCAGGTCGAACTCGGCACCCGCATCACCGTGCGGCTGCCCGAGTTCGTCCGCGAGGCCGACTCCGAGGCCTTCGTGCAGCGCATCACGCGGGTCGAGACCACCGTCGGCCGGGCCCTGCTCTCCGAGATCCTGCCCAAGGGCCTGCCTTTCGAGTTCATCAACAAGGCACTCAAGAAGAAGGAGATCAGCAAGCTGATCAACGCCTCCTTCCGGCGCTGCGGCCTGCGCGAAACCGTCATCTTCGCTGATCAGCTGATGCAGAACGGCTTCCGCCTGGCCACCCGCGCCGGCATCTCGATCGCCATCGACGACATGCTGGTGCCGCCGCAGAAGACCCGCCTGCTCGCCGATGCCGAGAAGGAGGTCAAGGAGATCGAGCAGCAGTACACCTCGGGCCTGGTGACCCAGGGCGAGCGCTACAACAAGGTGGTCGACATCTGGGGCCGCGCCGGTGACGAGGTCGGCAAGGCCATGATGGACCAGCTGCGCACGCAGAAGGTCATCGACCGCCACGGCAAGGAAGTCGACCAGGAGTCGTTCAACGCCATCGACATGATGGCCGACTCGGGCGCCCGCGGCTCGGCTGCCCAGATCCGCCAGCTCGCCGGCATGCGCGGCCTGATGGCCAAGCCTGACGGCTCGATCATCGAGACCCCGATCACCGCGAACTTCCGCGAGGGTCTCAATGTGCTGCAGTACTTCATTTCCACCCACGGCGCGCGCAAGGGCCTCGCCGACACCGCCCTGAAGACCGCGAACTCCGGCTATCTCACCCGCCGGCTGGTCGATGTCACCCAGGACCTGGTAGTCACCGAGGACGACTGCGGCACCACCAACGGCGTGGCCATGAAGGCCCTGATCGAGGGCGGCGAGGTCATCGAAGCCCTGCGCGACCGGATCCTCGGCCGCGTGGCCACCCATGATGTGGTCGTGCCCGAGACCCAGGCCACCCTGTACGAGGCGGGCACCCTGCTCGACGAGGACAAGGTCGACGAGATCGAGCGTCTGAGCATCGACGAGGTTCGCGTTCGCACCCCGCTCACCTGCGCCACACGCTATGGCCTGTGCGCCAAGTGCTACGGCCGCGACCTCGGCCGCGGCTCGCTGGTGAACTCCGGCGAGGCGGTCGGCGTGATTGCGGCGCAGTCCATCGGCGAGCCGGGTACCCAGCTCACGATGCGCACCTTCCACATCGGTGGTGCAGCCTCCCGTGCGGCGGTCGACAGCTCGGTCGAGGCCAAGTCCAATGGTCGGGTGAGCTTCACGCCCACCATGCGTCACGTGACCAACGCCCGCGGCGAGCTGATCGTCATCTCCCGCTCGGGCGAGATCGTCATCGGTGACGACTTCGGCCGCGAGCGCGAGCGTCACAAGATCCCCTACGGCGCCACCCTGCTCGTCGAGGATCGCCGCGAGGTCAAGGCCGGCACGCCGCTGGCCACCTGGGATCCCATGACCCGGCCGATCATCACCGAGTACGCCGGTCGCATCAAGTTCGAGAACGTCGAGGAAGGCGCCACCGTCGCCAAGCAGATCGACGAGGTCACCGGCCTGTCCACCCTGGTGGTCATCGACGCCAAGCGCCGCGGCACCGCGGCACGCAATGTCCGGCCGCAGGTCAAGCTGATCAATGAGGCCGGCGAAGAGGTTCGCATTGCCGGCACCGACCACGCCGTGACCATCAGCTTCCCGGTGGGCGCGCTGATCACCGTGCGTGACGGACAGGAGATCGGTGTGGGCGAAACCCTCGCCCGGATCCCGCTCGAATCGCAGAAGACCCGCGACATCACCGGCGGTCTGCCGCGGGTGGCCGAGCTCTTCGAGGCCCGCTCGCCCAAGGATGCCGGCATGCTTGCCGAGGTCACCGGCACGGTCTCCTTCGGCAAGGACACCAAGGGCAAGCAGCGCCTGGTCATCACCGACATGGATGGCGTGGCCCACGAGTTCCTGATCGCCAAGGACAAGAACGTGCTGGTCCACGACGGGCAGGTGGTCAACAAGGGCGAGATGATCGTCGACGGCCCCGCCGATCCGCACGACATCCTGCGCCTGCTGGGCATCGAAGCGCTCGCGCGCTATGTGGTCGACGAGGTCCAGGATGTCTACCGGCTCCAGGGCGTGAAGATCAACGACAAGCACATCGAGGTGATCGTCCGCCAGATGCTGCGCCGCGTGCAGATCGTCGATCCGGGCGATGCTCCGTTCATCATGGGCGAGCAGGTCGAGCGCTCCGAACTGCTCGACGAGAACGACAAGGTGCGCGAGGCCGGCAAGGTCGAGGCCACGTACATCAATCTGCTGCTGGGCATCACCAAGGCCTCGCTGTCCACCGACTCGTTCATCTCGGCGGCCTCCTTCCAGGAGACCACCCGGGTGCTGACCGAGGCGGCGATCATGGGCAAGAAGGACGATCTGCGTGGCCTGAAGGAGAACGTGATCGTCGGCCGGCTCATCCCGGCTGGCACCGGCCTCGCCTACCACCGGGCGCGCAAGGCCAAGGAGCAGAACGAGGCGGCCGAGCAGGCTGCGCTCGCGGCGGCCGAGGCCGAAGCGCTGTTCTCCATGCCCTCGACCGAGACCGAACCGGCCGGGATCGCCGACGAGGGCGCGGAGTCGCAGGGCTGATCCCTCCCGCAGCGGTCGATGCGTGCGCACATCGACCGCTTGCAGGGGGATTGTTCAGGATCTATAATCGAAGGCTTTCCGTCAAACGCCGGCGCAATCGTTCGCCGGGCCGGCAGGTCGTGAATACCTACGCGGAACATCAGCGGGGTGCTCGCGGCGCGGTGACAACAGGGTGACCAGGCGTCATCCCAAGGAAATATCGAATGCCCACCATCAATCAGCTCGTGCGCCAGGGTCGCGAGACCGAACAGCTCAAGAGCAAGAGCCCGGCGCTGCA
>NZ_CEXFHW010000116.1:0-12525 GCF_982640115.1 Quisquiliibacterium sp.
ATCACCATCCGGCCCCTGGCCGGGACCCGTCCGCGCGCCGGCACCGCCGAGCGCGACGAGGCCGTGGCCGCCGAACTGCTCGCCGACCCCAAGGAGCGCGCCGAGCATGTGATGCTCATCGATCTCGCCCGCAATGACATCGGCCGCATCGCCCGCACCGGCAGCGTGCGGGTCACCGACCAGATGGCCATCGAGAAGTACTCGCATGTGATGCACATCGTGTCCAATGTCGAGGGCATCCTGAAGCCCGGCATGGGCCCCATCGACGTGCTGCGTGCCACCTTCCCGGCGGGCACGCTCTCGGGCGCGCCCAAGATCCGCGCCATGGAGATCATCGACGAACTCGAGCCCACCAGGCGCGGCATCTACGGCGGCGCCTGCGGCTACATCTCTTTCCTGGGCGACCTTGACCTTGCCATCGCCATCCGCACCGGCGTCATCAAGGACGGCATGCTCTATGTGCAGGCCGCCGCCGGCGTGGTGGCCGACTCGGTGCCCGAGAGCGAATGGCAGGAGACCGAGAGCAAGGCCCGCGCAGTGCTGCGCGCCGCCGAGCTGGTCCAGGCCGGGCTGCAGTGAGGAGCGCGCCATGCTGCTGATGATCGACAACTACGACAGCTTCACCTTCAACCTCGTGCAGTACCTCGGCGAGCTCGGCGAGGAGGTGCTCACCGTGCGCAACGACGCCATCACGCTCGACGAGATCGAGCGCCTGGCGCCGGCGCGCATCGTGATTTCCCCCGGCCCCTGCGCGCCGGCGCAGGCAGGCGTGTCGGTGCCGCTGCTGCAGCGCTTCGCCGGCCGCGTGCCCATGCTCGGTGTGTGTCTGGGCCACCAGGCGATCGGTGAGGCCTTCGGCGGGCGCATCGTGCGGGCGCGCGAACTCATGCACGGCAAGACCTCGCCCATCACGCATGACGGTCGTGGTGTGTTCCAGGGTCTGCCCAGTCCCTACACCGTCATCCGCTATCACTCGCTTGCCATCGAGCGCGCCAGCCTTCCCGACTGCCTCGAGGTCACGGCGCAGACCGCCGATGGCGAGATCATGGGTGTGCGCCATCGCGAGCATGCGGTGGAAGGCGTGCAGTTCCACCCCGAGTCCATCCTCACCGAGCACGGCCATGCGCTGCTGCGCAACTTCCTCAGTGCCTGAAGGAGCCCCGGCATGACCATCACCGCCCAGGAGGCGCTCACCCGCTGCATCGAGCACCGCGAGATCTTCCACGACGAGATGCTGCAGATCATGCGGCTGATCATGAGTGGCGAGATGTCGCCGGCCATGACCGCCGCCATCCTGGTGGGGCTGCGGGTCAAGAAGGAGACCATCGGCGAGATCACCGCGGCGGCGCAGGTCATGCGCGAGTTCGCCACGCCGGTGGTGGTCGATGGCGGGCCCCACTTTCTCGACATCGTCGGCACCGGCGGCGACGGCTCGCACACCTTCAACATCTCCACCGCGTCCATGTTCGTGGCCGCGGCCGCCGGCGCCACGGTGGCCAAGCATGGCAACCGCGGCGTGTCCTCGAAGTCGGGCAGCGCCGATGTGCTCGAGGCCCTTGGCGTGCGCATCGATCTTGGCTCGGCGCAGGTGGCGCAGTGCATCCGCGAGACCGGCATCGGCTTCATGTTCGCGCCCAATCATCACCCGGCCATGAAGAATGTCGCGCCGGTGCGGCGCGAGCTCGGCGTGCGCACCATCTTCAACATCCTCGGCCCGCTCACCAATCCGGCCGGCGCGCCGAACATCCTCATGGGCGTGTTCCACCCCGATCTGGTCGGCATCCAGCTGCGGGTGCTGCAGCGCCTGGGCGCGCGCAACGCGCTGGTGGTCTGGGGCAAGGACGGCATGGACGAGATCTCGCTGGGTGCGGCCACGCTGGTGGGTGAGCTGCGCGAGGGCGCCATCCGCGAGTACGAGATCCATCCCGAGGACTTCGGCCTGGGCATGGTCTCCAACCGTGGCCTGCGCGTGGCCGATGCCACCGAATCGCGCGAGATGATCCTCGAGGCGCTGGCCGATACGCCCGGCACGCCGCGCGAGATCGTCGTCTTCAACAGCGGCGCAGCGCTCTATGCTGCCGGGGTGTCCGCCTCGATCGGCGAGGGCATTGCCCTGGCCCGCGCCACCATCGCCTCGGGCGCGGCCCGCGCCCGGCTCGAGCGCTTCGTGCAGGCCACGCAGCGGCTTGCACCGGCTGCCTGATCCCACCTTCCTCAGACTCCAGCCCACGCCCATGGCCGACATCCTCGAACGCATCCTGGCCGTCAAGCGCGACGAACTCGCCCAGGCCCGCTTCCGGGTTCCCGATGCGCAGCTGCGCCGCCAGGCCGAGGCTGCGGCGAACCCGCCCGATCCCGCCGCGACCAGCCGCCCCCGCGGCTTCGCCGCCGCGCTGCGCGCCCGGGTGGCAGCGGGCCGCCCGGCGGTCATCGCCGAGATCAAGAAGGCAAGCCCGAGCAAGGGCGTCATCCGCGAGCACTTCGACCCCCCGGCCATCGCGGCCAGCTACCAGCGCGGCGGCGCGGCCTGTCTGTCGGTGCTCACCGACCGGTCCTTCTTCCAGGGCGCGCCCGAGTACCTGGGCGCGGCGCGCGCCGCCTGCGCGCTGCCGGTGCTGCGCAAGGACTTCCTGATCGATCCCTACCAGATCTGGGAGGCCCGGGTCTGGGGCGCCGACTGCATCCTGCTGATCGTCGCCGCGCTGCAGGACCGGCAGATGGCCGAGCTCGAAGACTGTGCGTTCGGGTTGGGCATGGATGTGCTGGTCGAGGTCCACGACGCGGCCGAACTCGAACGGGCGCTGCGCCTGCGCACGCCGCTGCTCGGCATCAACAACCGCAACCTGCGCAGTTTCGAGGTGTCGCTCTCCGCCACCACCGCGCTGCTCGCTGACATTCCGGCCGATCGGCTGGTGATCACCGAGAGCGGCATCCACACCCCGGCCGATGTCGCGCACATGCGTGGGCACGGCGTGCATGCCTTCCTGGTGGGCGAGGCCTTCATGCGCGCTCCCGAGCCGGGCGAGGAGCTTGCCCGGCTCTTCGGAGCGCCGCCTCAGGCCTGAGCCTCCCAGGCCGCCAGCACCGGGCCCAGCCTTGGCCACTCCCGGGTGGGCTCCCGCAGCAGCCGGCCCGCGTGCGGATCGCCGTCGAACACCAGCCGCCAGAACGCGGCGGTCAGGGACCGCGCGCCGGCCTTGATCGCCTCGTCGCGACTCCAGTCGTTGAACATCGAGTGGCGACCACCCTCGAAGACGCCCAGAAAGCGTGGCCCGCCGGGTACCCGGTCGAAGGCCACCCGCCGCTGCGCCGGCTCCGTGCTCAGGCCCGGGATCGGGGTGCTGTCATGGGTGCCGGTCAGGTGCAGCGAGGGGACGGCCACGCCCCGATAGGCGAATCCCGGATCCTGGTCGGTGGGCAGCGAGGGCGCCGAGAGCACCACGGCCGCCCGTACCCGCTCGTCGCGGCATTCGCTCACCCGGCCGTCGGGGTTGCGGTAGCGGGCGCCGCAGGCCAGCAGCGCGGTGTTCGCGCCGAACGAGTGCCCGGCCACGGCGATGCGGCTGGCGTCCAGACGCTCGGCCAGGGCGCCGGGCGTGAAGGCCTGGTCGATCACGAAACGGACATCCTGGGCGCGCGCGAAGGCCTGTTCGGGTGTGGCCGCCGAGCGCAGCGCCCCCAGCACCCCCAGGCCACCGGCGCTCCACACCGCGCGATCGCTGCCGGCATGCTGCGGATGCAGCGTGGCCACGCCCTGCGCGGCCCAGTGCCGGCCGAGATGTGCATAGCCCGCCCGGGTGCCGCCCAGTCCGTGCGAGAACACCACCAGCGGCACCGGACGGTCGCTGCGCGGCAGGTACAGCCTTATCGGCACCAGCCTGTCACGGCGTTCGTCGAGCCAGTCGGCATCGAGGGTCTCGAAGGCGCCGGCGGCTGCCTCCTGCCAGGGCCCGCCTGCGCCGCCCGGCGCGCTCGCCGCGCCAGCGCCACCGGGGCGCAGGCCGAGGCCGGCGCCGGTGCCGAGCCAGGCCGCGCCCAGCGCGAGCGCGCCGACGAAGCGTCGGCGGCCGCGCAGCGGATGTTCTTCAGGCGCTGTCGGCAGATGGTTTGTGACGGGTGGATAGGGCATGGGCGCGAAGGCCGAGCCAGGCCCGACGCAGGGCGATCGCACCCGCATCGGCCTGCTCGTCGGAAGTGAGTGTCGCTTCGGTCGGCTCGGGGGCCTGCAGCCTGACATCGACCGCGATCAGCTCGTCACGGCGGAAGGCGTGAACCCGCACCCGGTCGCCGGCCCGGCGTCGGGCCAGCATCCGCTTGAGCGAGGCCTCATCCACCCGCAAGCCGTCGAAGGCCACCAGCTGGTCACCAGCGGACAGGCCGGCGCGCATCGCGGCCTGCCCGCGGTAGGCAGTGGTGATGGTCAGCACCCCGGGGCTCTGTGCGAGCGTCACCCCCAGGGAGGGGCTGTCCCCCTCGGGCGCCTTCAGGATCAGGCACAGACCCACCCGCTGCAGCAGTGCGGACAGCGGCAGCTCGTCGGTGCCGTGGGCCCAGGCCTGCACCTCGCGGGAGAGATCCAGCCCGGTGGCCTCGCGCAGCAGCGGGGCCACCCCGTCTTCCGGCAGGCCCTCGCGACGCGCGTCGAATGGGCGGCCGAAGCGCCGCCACAGCAGCCGCATGAAGTCGTCGAGCGAGCGGCGCCCGCCGCTGCGGCTGCGGATGTCCAGGTCGAGACACAGTGCCACCAGCGCACCCTTGGCGTAGTAGCTCACCACGCTGTTCGGTGAGTTCTCGTCCTGCCGGTAGTACTTGATCCAGGCGTCGAAGCTCGATTCGGCCACGCTCTGCACCCGACGGCCGGGTCCACGCAGCACCCGCGAGATCGTGCCGGCGAGCGAGCCGAGGTAGTCGTCCATGCCGACCAGGCCCGCGCGGGTGAGCATCAGTTCATCGTAGTAGGAGGTGAACCCCTCGAAGACCCAGAGCAGGCTGGTGAAGTTCTCGCGGTCGGGATCGGGTCTGGCCAGCGCCGCCGGCCGGATGCGGCGCACATGCCAGCTGTGGAAGTACTCGTGGCTGGCCAGTCCGAGCAGGCCGCGGTAGGCCTCGGGCGATCCGCTCATGCCCGGATAGGGCAGATCGTGGCGAGCGCAGATCAGCGCGGTGCTGCTGCGGTGCTCCAGGCCGCCGTAGCCCTCGCCCACCACCATGATCTGGAAGAGGTAGCGATCGAAGGGCAGCGTGCCGCTGCGCGGCTCGAACAGCCGGGCCTGCGCTTCGCAGACCCGCGCGAGGTCCGCGGCCAACCGAGGCAGGTCGGCATCGTGTCGGCCGCTCAGCGCGATGTCATGTGGCACGCCGTTGACCGTGAAACGGGCCAGGCTGAGACGCCCCATCAGCACCGGGTGATCGGCCAGTTCCTCGTAGCCCTGCGCGCGGTAGCTGCCGAAGCCGCCCAGGCGTGCGCCGGCGCGCGGCAGCGTGGTGGCCACCCGCCAGCCGTCGCCGCCGCGCGGGGGCGGCAGGATCTGGACGCTGCAGGCCTCCAGGTCGCGGCCGTGCGGGCGCATGAACACGCTGCTGGCGTTGAAGAAACCGAAGTGCGGGTCCAGACAGGCGGTGCGTACCGAGAGGTCCCAGGCATACACCTGCCAGCGCAGCACGAGCGTGCCCTCGCAGGGCTCGGCCTCCCAGGTGTGGGTGTCGAGCTTGCGCAGCGCGACCACCCGAGTGCCGCAGCGTGCCTCGATGCGCACCACCTGCCGCGCGAACTCGCGCACCAGGTAGCTGCCCTCGATCCAGACCGGCATCGAGAAACGCTGGCCCTGCGGGTCGGGGCCATCGATCTCGAGTGATGCCTCGAAGCAATGGGCCTCGGGGTCGGTGGGGGTGATGGTGTAGCGCACCGCCACCGGCACGGGTTTCGGCATGCGCAGGCTCAGCGGTTCACATCGACCACCAGCCTGCCGCGCACCTTGCCGGCGAGCACATCGGCCGCGGCTGCGATCGCCGCGTCCAGGCCGATCTCGGTGGTCATGGCCGCGAGGCGGGTCCGGTCCAGGTCAGCGGCGAGCCGCGCCCACGCGGCCTGCCGGCGAGGCATCGGGCACATCACCGAGTCGACCCCGGCGAGCCGGATGCCGCGCAGGATGAAGGGCGCCACCGAGGCCGGGAAGTCCATGCCCTGGGCCAGTCCGCAGGCCGCGACGGTGCCGCCGTACCGGGTCTGCGCACAGGCATTGGCCAGGGTGTGCGAGCCCACGCAGTCCACCACACCTGCCCAGCGCTCCTTCTGCAGCGGCTTGCCGGGTTCGCTCAGTGTGGCGCGCTCGATGATCTCGGCCGCGCCCAGCCCGGTGAGGTAGGGCGCTTCGCCGGCGCGCCCGGTGGAGGCCACCACCCGGTAGCCACGGCCGGCCAGCAGCGCGATCGCCACGCTGCCCACGCCGCCGGCCGCGCCGGTGACCAGCACCTCGCCATCGCCCGGCTTGACGCCGCCGTCCTCGAGGGCCATCACGCACAGCATCGCCGTGTAGCCGGCGGTGCCGATCGCCATCGCCTCGCGCTCGCCGAGCGAGGCCGGCAGGGGCACCAGCCACTGCCCCTTCAGTCGGGCCTTGCCGGCAAGGCAGCCCCAGTGGGTCTCGCCCACGCCCCAGCCGTTGAGCACCACGCGGTCGCCCGGCTTGAAGTCGGCGTGGCTGCTCGCCTCGACCACCCCCGCGCCGTCGATCCCCGGCACCATCGGCCACTTGCGCACCACCGGCGATCGGTTCGTGATCGCCAGCCCGTCCTTGTAGTTCAGGGTCGACCACCCGATGCGCACCGTGACATCGCCGTCACCGGCATGGGCCTGCAGCGCGGCATCATCGAGTTCGCGCACGCCGGCGCTGACGCCGGATTCGCTCTTTTCGAGCAGGATTCCCCGAAACATGGGTCAGTCTCCAGAAAGAGGTCGGGCGGGGGCGGACTGCCCGCCGCTGCCGACGGATTGGGTTCAGCGCGGCCGCAGATCGACCACGCGACGCGCCTTGCCGGCCGAGCGCTCGATCGTGCCGGTCGGCTCGATGCGCACGCTCGCCGACACGCCGACATACGACTTGATCGCATGCGCGAGCGCCGCCTGCGCGCCGGCCACGGTGGCGCTGTCGGCCGCTCCGCCGGCCTTGAGCTCCACCCGCACCGTGAGCGAGTCGAGCGGACCATCCTTGTGCAGCTCGCACAGATAGTGCGGCGCGAGTTCGGGTCGCTGCAGGATCAGTTCCTCGATCTGCGACGGGAACACATTCACCCCGCGCACGATCATCATGTCGTCGGAGCGGCCCGTGATCTTGCGCATGCGCCGCATGGTGCGCGCGGTGCCCGGCAGCAGGCAGGTCAGGTCGCGCGTGCGGTAGCGGATGATCGGAAGCGCCTCCTTGGTGAGCGAGGTGAACACCAGTTCGCCGAATTCGCCGTCGGGCAGCGGCTCGCCGGTCTCGGGGTGCACCACCTCGGGCAGGAAGTGGTCCTCCCAGATGGTGGGCCCATCCTTGGTCTCGGCGCACTCGTTGGCCACGCCCGGTCCCATCACCTCCGACAGCCCGTAGATGTCCACCGCGTCGAGCGCCACGCGCTGCTCGATCTCGCGGCGCATCTCGTTGGTCCAGGGCTCTGCGCCGAAGATGCCCACCCGCAGGCTGCTCGAGCGCGGATCGATGCCCTGGCGCTCGAACTCGTCGGCGATCGCGAGCATGTAGCTCGGCGTGACCATGATGATGTCGGGCCGGAAGTCGGTGATCAGCTGCACCTGCTTCTCGGTCTGGCCGCCACCGAAGGGCACCACGGTCAGGCCCAGCTTCTCGGCGCCGTAGTGCGCGCCCAGGCCGCCGGTGAACAGGCCGTAACCGTAGCTCACATGAACCAGGTCGCCGGCGCGTGCACCAGCAGCGCGGATCGAGCGCGCCACCAGCGAGGCCCAGGTGTCGATGTCGCGCAGCGTGTAACCCACCACCGTCGGCTTGCCGGTGGTGCCGCTCGAGGCATGGATGCGCGCCACCTTCTCGCGTGGCACCGCGAACATGCCGAAGGGGTAGTTCTGACGCAGATCGGCCTTCGTGGTGAACGGGAAGCGTCGGATGTCCTCGAGCTGCCGCAGCTCGCGCGGGTGCACGCCGGCGGCATCGAAGCGCTGCCGGTAGTGCGCCACGTTGTCGTAGGCATGCTGCAGCGACCACTGCAGGCGTTGCAGCTGCAGCACGCGAAGCTCGTCGAGGCTGGCCCGCTCGATCGGCTCCAGCGGCAGGCCGCCATGCGCGGCGCCCGTCGGGTGAGTCGGAATCATGCGCAATCTCCGAAGGTGCTTGTCGTGCGCCCGCTCACGGCGTCGCGCCGGGCAGGTGCTCGCCGCGGATGCTCGCAGAGCGCCCGCGGAACACGGCAACGCGGCGACCGTTCTGGTCGGTGACCGAGACATCGTAGAAGCCGGTACGGCCGCCGAGATGCAGTTCGATGGCCTCGGCAACGAGGATGTCGCCAAGCAAGGGGGGCGCCAGAAACTCGATCTGTGCGCCGGCCGCCACCGCCCGCTGGTTGTGGCTGTTGCAGGCGAATGCGAAGGCAGAGTCGGCCAGCAGGAACATGTAGCCGCCATGGCAGCTGCCCAGCCCGTTCAGGAACTCGGCCCGCACCGGCATGCGCAGCCGAGCGAAGCCCGGTCGTACCTCGAGCAGTTCCATCCCGAGCGATTGCGACGCCTGGTCGTTGACCCACATCGCCAGTGCCACGGCCGAAACCCGGTCCGGATCGGGCACGCCCTTGATGGCAGCCGCACCCGCCGTCCCGGGTGCCCCTTCTGCCCCGGGCGCCTCCGTCATTCCGCGCGAGGCGTTCATCGTCCCTCGAAGCGCGGCGCGCGCTTCTGCAGAAATGCGTTCACACCTTCGGCGTAGTCGTGCGAAGCGCCAAGCGCGGCCTGCAGATCGCGCTCCAGATCCAGCGAGGCCGACAAGGTCTGCGTCCCCGCGGCGTGGATCGCCTGCTTGGCCGCAGCCAGTGCGCGGGTGGGCATGGCCGCGAGGCGTCGGGCGAGCGCGTCGACCCGCGCGTCGAGTTGCGCGTCATCGACGCATTCCCAGATAAGCCCCCAGGCCGCGGCCTGTTCGGCGGGCAGCTTCTCGCCGAGCATTGCAAGCCCCATCGCCCGCGCCACGCCAACCCGTGAGGGCAGGAGGTGGGTGCCGCCCGAGTCGGGAACCAGTCCGATGTTGACGAAGGCCTGCAGAAAGCTCGCGCTGCGCGCGGCGACCACCAGATCGCAGGCCAGCGCGACATTCGCGCCGGCCCCGGCCGCAATGCCCTGCACTCGGGCGATAACCGGCTTGGGCAGGGCCTGAAGACGCCGCACCAGGGGGTTGAAGTTCTGGTCGATGAGCGCGCCGAGGTCGGTCATCGCGCCCGGCTCGAAACTCAGGTCGGACAGATCCTGGCCGGCACAGAACGCGCGCCCATTCCCGGTGAGCACCACGGCCCGGATGCCGGCGTCCGTCTCGCACTGCGACAGCGCTTCGCGCAGATCGGCGTGCATCGCGCGAGTGAAGCTGTTGAGCTTGTCGGGGCGGTTGAATGCGATTCGCGCCACGCCGCCGTCGCGACTGAACTCGATGTCCGTGCCCATGGTTATTCCTCGTCTGAACCGATCCGGTTGCGGTCCAGCGTATCACGCGCGCATGGCACAATCGCGCGCACCTTTTCCGGCCCGGAACGGGCCGCCGCACCGGAGCCTGCCTTGACCTTCCAGAACATCCTCGCCGAGACCCGCGGCCGCGTCGGCCTGATCACCCTCAACCGTCCGCGTCAGCTCAACGCGCTCAACGATGCGTTGATGGATGAACTCGGCGCCGCCTTGCTCGCCTTCGACGCGGACGATGGCGTGGGTGCCATCGTGATCACCGGCAACGAGAAGGCCTTCGCAGCCGGAGCCGACATCGCGGCCATGGCCCGATGGAGCTACATGGATGTCTACCGCACCGGGTACATCAGCCGCAACTGGGAGACCCTCACGCAGGTGCGCAAGCCGGTGATTGCCGCCGTTTGCGGCTTCGCACTCGGCGGCGGCTGTGAGCTCGCCATGATGTGCGACATCGTCATCGCCGCTGACAGCGCGCGTTTCGGTCAGCCCGAGATCAAGCTGGGCGTGATCCCCGGCGCCGGTGGCACGCAGCGATTGCCCAGGGCCGTTGGCAAGGCCAAGGCGATGGACCTGATCCTCACCGGGCGGATGATGGATGCGGCCGAGGCCGAGCGTGCGGGCCTCGTGTCGCGGGTGGTTCCCGCCGCCAGCGTGCTCGATGAGGCGATCGCCGCGGGCGCCGTCATCGCCGAGTACTCGCTGCCATCGGTCATGATGGCCAAGGAGTCCATCAATCGCGCGCAGCAGATGCCGCTCGACGAAGGCGTGCTCTTCGAGCGCCGCGTCTTCCACTCGCTCTTCGCAACCGAAGACCAGAAGGAGGGCATGGATGCGTTCCTCGCCAAGCGCAAGCCGGCGTTCAAGCACCGCTGACCCTGGCATGCCCCGGCCGCCAAGGGCGATGCGATTCCCACACGGTCTGCCCTTTCGAGTGCCCAATCCCTTCGCGCATCCGCAGCCAGGCCTTCGCCGGGAAGGCTGGCAGGGCGACTGGCAAGGCAGCTGCGGTGGCGAACGAGGCGCAACCACCGGCCGTTCCAACGACCCACTTGCGCAGCTCCAAAAGCTGTGTCTATAATCGCGGTCTTCGCTGCTTCTGAACCAAGCCATCGCGCCAAGGTGCAAAGGCAAAGACTGCAGCGGCGAAGAAAGCAGCAAAAAACCCTGTGAAGCGAAAGCCGCTTGACAGAACAAAAAGAAGCAGTCATCATCTCGCTTCTGTGCTGATCGCGAAGCAGCAAACGCAGTCAGCAGCGCTCTTTAACAATCAAACAGCCGATAAGTGTGGGCGTTTAGGCAGCAATGCCAACCCAAGGGGTAACACCCAAGGGCTCAAAAGAAAACGCTCACACGATTTGATATCCATTCGGATGTCAATTCCGTTTTGAGCACGTCTTGGTGGCGAAAGCAGCCAAGGCAAACCTAGAGATTGAACTGAAGAGTTTGATCCTGGCTCAGATTGAACGCTGGCGGCATGCCTTACACATGCAAGTCGAACGGCAGCACGGGGGCAACCCTGGTGGCGAGTGGCGAACGGGTGAGTAATGCATCGGAATGTACCCAGTAGTGGGGGATAACTAGCCGAAAGGCTGGCTAATACCGCATACGCACTACGGTGGAAAGCGGGGGATCGCAAGACCTCGCGCTATTGGAGCAGCCGATGTCCGATTAGGTAGTTGGTGGGGTAAAAGCCTACCAAGCCTGCGATCGGTAACTGGTCTGAGAGGACGACCAGTCACACTGGGACTGAGACACGGCCCAGACTCCTACGGGAGGCAGCAGTGGGGAATTTTGGACAATGGGGGAAACCCTGATCCAGCAATGCCGCGTGTGCGACGAAGGCCTTCGGGTTGTAAAGCACTTTTGGCGGGAACGAAACGGCGCTTGCTAATACCAGGCGCTAATGACGGTACCCGCAGAATAAGCACCGGCTAACTACGTGCCAGCAGCCGCGGTAATACGTAGGGTGCAAGCGTTAATCGGAATTACTGGGCGTAAAGCGTGCGCAGGCGGTTTCGTAAGACAGATGTGAAAGCCCCGGGCTTAACCTGGGAAGTGCATTTGTGACTGCGAGACTAGAGTGTGTCAGAGGGAGGTGGAATTCCACGTGTAGCAGTGAAATGCGTAGAGATGTGGAGGAACACCGATGGCGAAGGCAGCCTCCTGGGATAACACTGACGCTCATGCACGAAAGCGTGGGGAGCAAACAGGATTAGATACCCTGGTAGTCCACGCCCTAAACGATGTCTACTAGTTGTCGGGGATTCGTTTCCTTGGTAACGCAGCTAACGCGTGAAGTAGACCGCCTGGGGAGTACGGCCGCAAGGTTAAAACTCAAAGGAATTGACGGGGACCCGCACAAGCGGTGGATGATGTGGATTAATTCGATGCAACGCGAAAAACCTTACCTACGCTTGACATGCCAGGAACCCTGCAGAGATGTGGGGGTGCCCGAAAGGGAGCCTGGACACAGGTGCTGCATGGCTGTCGTCAGCTCGTGTCGTGAGATGTTGGGTTAAGTCCCGCAACGAGCGCAACCCTTGTCCTTAGTTGCTACGAAAGGGCACTCTAAGGAGACTGCCGGTGACAAACCGGAGGAAGGTGGGGATGACGTCAAGTCCTCATGGCCCTTATGTGTAGGGCTTCACACGTCATACAATGGTCGGTACAGAGGGTCGCCAACCCGCGAGGGGGAGCCAATCCCATAAAACCGATCGTAGTCCGGATTGTACTCTGCAACTCGAGTGCATGAAGTCGGAATCGCTAGTAATCGCGGATCAGCATGTCGCGGTGAATACGTTCCCGGGTCTTGTACACACCGCCCGTCACACCATGGGAGTGGGTTTTACCAGAAG
>NZ_CEXFHW010000117.1:0-12323 GCF_982640115.1 Quisquiliibacterium sp.
CAGGGTGGTTTCGATCATGTTGGTGTCTTTCATGTTGGACTCGACGTTTGAGAGGCGGTTGGCGCACGATGCGGTTCGGCCGGTTCTCCTGGATGCGGCGCGGGTCGCGGCCGGGTGTCCACGGGCAGGCACAGCAACCCCGTCAGCAGTGCCAGCACGCCGTGCAGCAGGTAGAGCGCATCGAAATCGTTGCGTTGCAGGGCCGCGTTGCCGATCAGCGCAACCGTGAGCGCCACCCCGAGCACCGAGCCGATCTGTCGTGTGGCCTGGTTCACGGCGCTGCCGACGGCGTAGTGAGCCACCGGGAGGCGGTTGACGGCCGCAGCCGACAACGACGGCAGCACCAGGCCGACCGCGATGCCGCTCATCACCAGGCCGGGAAGCCAGTGCGAGACGTACTGCGCCTCGGTGCCGGGCACGAGGAGGAACCACAGACTGCTGACGGCGTACAGCAGGGAGCCTCCGACCAGGAAGCGGCGGTGGCCCAGCCGCGTGGCCAGCCGGCCCGTGATGATGGCCGTCGGCATCACCAGCAGCGGTCCTGGCGTCACGGCCAGGCCGGCCTGCGGCAGGCTGTAGTGCCAGACGTTCATCATGAAGAAGAAGAACGTCAGGAACATCATCGAGAACGCCGCCCCGAAGACCAGGGTGGCGGCGTTGACGAAGCGGTAGGTTCGGTGGCGAAACAGCGCGAGATCCACCAGAGGCGCCGGGGCCTTGCGCGCCCAGGCGACGAAGGCGCCGGCGGCGACGAGTCCCGTCGCGCCGAGCAGCGCGAGTTCGGTGCGATTCCAGCTCGGCGCCTCGGATTCGACGATCGCCAGCGTGACGGCGCCCACGGCCAGCATCAACAGCGCCATGCCGACGCCGTCTACCCGCCGGTGGCTGCCGACGTGGGCCGATTCGGTCAGCAGCGCCGCGCCTCGCCACAGGGCCAGGCCCCCGAGCGGCAGGTTGATGTAGAAGGCCCACGGCCAACCCAGGGTGTCGATCACGAAACTGCCTGCGCTGGGTCCCACCGCTGCGGCGAGGCCGCCGACCGCCCCCCACAGGCTGACGACAACTGCCCGTTGCGTCTGCGGGAACGCAGCGAGAACGATCGACAGCGAGGCGGGGGTCAGCAGTGCGGCCCCGATGGCCTGCAGCACACGCGCGGCGATCAGCCAGCCCACGGTTCCGGCCAGACCGCAGGCCGCCGAAGCCGCCAGGAACAGCGCCACGCCGACAAGGAAGATGCGCTTGCGTCCGTGCGTGTCGGCCAGGCCGCCGGCGGGAATCAGCATCGTCGCGTAGACCACCGTGTAGGCGTTCAGCACCCATGAAAGGTCCGCAGCCGAGGCATCGGCGAAGGCATGCCGCAGCGGGTCGAAGGCTGCGAACAGCATCGTCGTGTCCAGCGATACCAGGAACGTCGCGATGCTGGCGACCCAGAACACGGGCCAGGGGGATGAGGGGGCGGCACCGGGTCGCGGCAGCGCGTGGGTGGTGGCCATGCTCAATCCCCCGCCCGCAGCGGCACGCCCGGGTACGCCGCAAGGCCGGGCTTGAATGGTCGTGCGACATCCTCAGCGAGGAGGGTCGCAACAACGGGTTCCTGGATTTTCATGGCTGGGCCTTCATATGATGATCATCATATTTGTGAATGAAGCGGTAAGCATGGCGTGTGAACCGCCACATCCGGTCAGCGGTGCGCGATGTGGTCGTAGCGCTCGATCAGCGACCGACGCGTTTGGGCCAGAATGTCACGACCTGCTTTTGCGCCGAGGGTGCGAGCAAGCTGCAAGGCGCCGACCATCGTGGACGCCACGACGACTGCCTCGCGATCCTCTGTGCCGCTCGGTAGCGCTGCGCGTACGAGATCGACCATCGCGGCAACCCTGCGGCGGGCCTCGTCGCGAACCGCCTCGTGCTGACGCGTCATCTCGGACGCCAGGGCGGCGATGACGCAACCGTCTTCGGTCCGCGCGATGTGGGCGTCGTGCAGGTAGGTTTCTATCAGTGCACGAAAGCGCGTGCCGCCTTGCCGCAGACGACGCTCCATTCCCTCCGAAAGCGAGGCGAGGTTGTCTCGACCTGCGCGCTGCATCGCCTCGACGAGCATGGCGTCGCGCGATTCGAAGTGGGCATAGAAGCCGCCATGCGTCAGACCGGCTTCCTTCATGATGTCGGCCACCCCGACGCCACGGTACCCGGCGCGTCGAACAGCCCGTGCCGCCACATCAACGATGCGGTGATGGCTCAGCTCTTTTCGTGTTGGAGTCCGGATCATCATGCCAGCGACATTACGAGCATCATATTTTGGTGTCAACCGGGCTTCGAGCGCGACAGGTACCAGGACGTGCCCGGTACCTCGGTTGCTCTCAGGGCTTGATGTAGGCCGCGCCTTCCTTCTGCAGTTTCGCGATGCGCACCACGCCCGAGGGCGTGAACTCGGCTTCCTGGATGAACTGTTCCTTCTTCAGGTTGCGGTTACGCAGCGTGATCTCGCAGATCTCGAAGCGCACCCCTCGCGCGCGCAGCGCCGCCACCAGTGGCGCGTACTCGGTACCGCCCGCGTGTTTCTCGCCGTCGATCAGCATGTCCACGCCGTTGGCGTGCGTGACCACGGTGATGCGGGCCGAGGGGTCGGTGTCGACATGGTTGCGCACATTGCGCAAGCCTTTCAGGCCCTGCGTGGCGGCGTCGTCGATGTGGTAGACCACGGCGTCCTGTGCCCAGGCGTGGGGCGTTGAAAGGGCGACTGACGAGACGAGGGCCGCGGCGGCCAAGGTGCGTAGCGTCATCATTTTCTCCTCGAGCCAGGCCAGTGGGTCGTTCCTTGGATCTCGTCTCAGCGCATCCAGCGGGCTGCGGCCGTCGGCAGGCCCTCTGCCGCCCGACGAAGCCGGCCGAGCGCGGCCATCTTTGCCGCATCAGCGGGATCGACCGAGGCGATCAGCTTGCTGAACCCGTCCAGCCGACACGCCCGTATCCAGGCCCGCAGTCGCGGGTCCTGGTTCCAGCGGCCCTGGTTCATCAGGTTGACGATGGTGGCGCGCGGCACATCGTCCACGCTGTCGGGCAGCGGCACGGGGATGCTCATCGCGTTGCGTGCGGGGTCGTTGTCGCCATGCGCTTCCAGCCATGCCGCCAGCGCGGCGCTGAACGCGGGCTGTGGGATGCGGGTCATCTGAAGCACGATGCGCTGTGGCTGATACACCGGCACCGGCGGGCGGCGGGTCACGGCGCGGGCCGTGCAGTCGATGAAGAGGCTGTCTTTCGGCACCGTGACGCGGGCATCGGCAAACACCAGCGCCTCAGGTTCGATCGCCTTCACCGGCCCGTGTCGCAGCACACGGGTGATCTGCTGCAGCAGCGCGATCTCGCCCGTGGAGATGGTCGCGTAGTGGAACATCGTCGGCCGCACCGCGTGGTCGAGCCGCAGCATCTGGCCGCCTTGCTCGAGCTGGTCGAACCAGCCGTTGGCATCGGTGGCCGACAGCAGGGCTTCCATCTGCAGCGCCTGGCCTGCGATGACTTCCTCCAGGAAGGCCATCAGCGGTTGCGTGCCACGGCGATTGAGCATCCAGCTGTCTCGGGGTCTTACCCACTGGATACGATCGGGCGGTGCGCCGCTCTGCAGCAGGTAGACACCCGCATCCATGGCCGTCTTTCCGGCGCCCAGGAGGATGAAATTCGAGGGCAGGCGGTTCGACTGCTTCCACAACTGCGGCAGGTCGTTGGGCGTGACCAGCCATGCGCCGTCGGCCACCGGGAAGGCGGGCCGATGGGTGGAGGGCACCGTGGTCCCGTAGTAGGTCGCATCCACCAGCCGTCGCCGCACCTGCACGGTGGTCTGCTGACCCGAGAGCAGGGAGCGCAGCCGGTGGCTGCCGCCGTCGGCTCCGGGCTCGAGTTCGGACAGGGGGTAATAGCGAACCCGGCCGCTGGCCAGCAGGCGCTCGCGCATCACCCGCTGGAAATACGCGCTGACCTCGGCGCCCGTAGCCAGTTCCAGGAAGCCGTCGTTCAGGCCACCGGCATCGACCCGGTCTGAGCCCAGCGGCATCGAGGCCACACCATAGAAGGCCGAGGGCTGGTGCAGGGCCACGAACGGATACGCGTCGTTCCAGTGGCCCCCGGGCAGCCCGTGCCGATCGACGATGACGATGTCCGCATCGGTCTCGCTGAGCAGCGTGTCGGCGAAGGCCAGGCCAACGGCCCCGGCGCCCGCGATCAGGTAGTCGGTCTCGATCTTGCTCATGCCGGTGGATTCCCTTCCGATGGTCGGGCCGAGGGCGCGTCTTCCCAGTAAGCCGGCAATCGAGCCGCCAGCCATTTCGCCAGCGCCGCGTTGACCGCGACCGGCTGCTCCTGGGCCATCCAGTGACCGGACCGGACGACGACCTCGGTGAGGTCCGCGCAGTCGCGGCGCATCGGCTCGGCGAGGGCCGATTGCAGCGTCTCGCAGGTGGTGTCATAGGCGCCGTGGAGGAACAGCACCGGCATGCTGAGCTTGCCGCCGTTCTTCGATGTCCGCGCGTAGGCGACATTGGCGGGGCCGTTCATGTACCAGGAGTCGGGTCCGAAGAAGCCGTTGCGCGTCAGCGCCTCGGTGTAGGCATCGAGATCGGCTTCGGTGATGACATCCGGGTCGCGCGGCACATCCGGACAGGCGCCTGCGCCAAACCATCCGCCTGCCTGTCGCACCGACGCCAGCCGGCTCGGCTGGCCGACCGCGTTCGGATCGCCCTTGCGGAACAGCGCCTTCACCACATTCCGGATGTTCGCCTCGAAACCCTTGCGGGCGGTGTCGAAGCTTTCCTCGTAGAAGAGCTGATAGTCCCACTGGCCGACGGGGTAGCGGTTCTCGGGATAGAGCCGGCGATCGACCAGCGGCGCGAGATTGACGACGCTGAATCCGTCGGCGAGGTAGGGCACGCACAGGCTTGCGACACCGACACAGGCCTCCGGATGATGCGAGGCGATGTTCCAGACGACGGGGCCGCCCCAGTCGTGACCGATCCAGACCGCGCGCTCGCGGCCGAGCGATGCCAGCAACTCGAGCATGTCGGTGACGATCAGCGACTGCGCGTAGTCTTCGTGGCGCTGGTAGGTGCTCGATCGGCCATAGCCGCGCATGTCGGGCGCGATGCAGCGAAAGCCCAGGTTGGCGAAGACCGGGAGCTGATGGCGCCACGAGAGCGAAAGCTCGGGCCAGCCGTGCACGAAGATCATCAGTGGCGCGGCTTTGGCGCCGCAGGCGAGATAGGCCGTGGTGTGACGGGACGAGGTGAAGCTGTGCTGGGTGATCGAATGTTTCATGCTCTCGATCCCATCGTCGCATCCACCTCTCGCGCCCCCAGCCGCAGCCGAGGAATCAGCTCCCGCCCGAAATCGGTCACGTCGTTCACCGGATCGAAGCCGCGGATGAGGAAGGAGTGGATCCCCAGGCGGTAGTAGCGCAGCATCGCCTGCGCCACCTGCTCGGGGGTGCCCACCAGGCAGGTGGAGTTGCCGCGGCCGCCGGCGAGCGCTGCCACCGGCATCCACAGGCGCTCGTCGTGCACGTCGCCGCGCGAGGCGATGTCCACCAGCCGCTCGGCCGAGGCATCGAGCGCGCGGGTGGGCAGCGCGCCACCGTCCTTCAGGTCCTGCAGCACCTTCGCGGCCTTGTCCCAGGCCTCGCCCTCGGTGGGCGCGATGATCGGTCGAAACGACATGTTGAAGCCCGGTGCGGGGCGCCCCAGCGCGGCCACGCGGCGGCGGAAGTCGTTCATGCGCTGCTCGGTCTCGGCCAGCGGCTCGCCGTACATCGCGAACACATCGCAGTGCGCCGCGCCCATGACCAGCGCGCCCTCCGACGACCCGCCGAAGAAGAGCGGGGGATAGGGCTTTTGCAGCGGCCGCGCGTCGCTGCGCACATCGGTGAACCGGTAGAAGCGCCCTTCATGGTCGAAGGGCGTCTGCGCGGTCCAGACCTTGCGCATCACGGCGAGGTATTCGGTCGCGCGCTGATAGCGCTCCTCCTTGGGCGTGAAGTCGCCGTCACGCTGCATGTCTTCGTCGGTGACCCCGGCGATGATGTGCAGCGCCAGTCGCCCGCCCCAGAGCGCGTCGAAGGTGGACACCGTGCGCGCGGCCAGCGTGGGCACCAGCACGCCCGGTCGGTGGGCAATCAGAAAGCCCAGCCGCCGGGTGTGCGCTGCCGCATGGGCGGCCACGCCGAAGCCTTCGGCCGAGCTCGAGTAGTAGCCCACCAGCACCAGGTCGAAGCCGGCGTCCTCATGAGCCTGCGCGAACTCGGCCAGAAAGCCCGGCGAGATGCCGCCGGCGATCACATGCAGGGTGTTCCCCTTCGGCGGATCGACGCCGATCATTCCGATGATGCGTACGGGCACGATGGCCTCCTTCAGTCGGCGAGTCTCAGGCTGCGTCCAGGAGGCGTGCGGTCATCCCCTGGCACTTCAATCGCGACCCTTCCCGGACCCGGCCGCTGCCGGCTCGGTGCTGCCTTCGATCTCCAGCCAGATCTCGTTGCGGCGCAGGAACCAGGGGGTGAACGGCGGGTTGTAGCGCGCGAGGGTCGGTTCGCCCACGGGCTGCAGACGAGCCGCACCGAGCGCGGCCCGGAGCCGGGCGAGATGCGTGTCGTGATTGTCCTGGGTCCAGAACCCCGAGTAGCGGATTGCCGCGATCCGTTTCCCGGGCATCTCCCGCAGCTCAACACGGGGGTCGAGCGGTTCGGGCGCCGACGCCAGCGTGACGGTTTTCGGCAGCACGAACTGCACCACGAAACCGCCGGGGGAGGGTGACTGCGTGACCGGGGCTGTCATGTCCATGCGGACGGGGACGGCAGCCTGCGTCACGGGTGCCGTCATCTCGAGCTTGCGGGCACCCTTGTTCCTGCCGAAGATGTAGCCGGCCAGGATGGGGAAGGCCTCGTTGCCGGCGCGCTCGGCCGGGCCCGAGACCCTGACCTGCGCCACCACATAGGCCGCGTACTGCCGCACCTCGGCACCGTCGAGCTGCTGGATGACCTCGTAGTCGGGCTCTTCGATGGCCGCCGCTCCGAACGGAATCAGGGCCAGCAGGAGGGTGCTCAGCAGGGCTCTCATGGTGGCGATCTCCGTGTGGCAGCCAGTGCTGCGGCTCGCTCGCTGCCGGCGCTCAGGTCAGATACCGGATCAGGTACAGGCTGATGCCCGGAAAGAACAGCAGCAGCAGGGTGCGCAGGGTATCGCTGATCAGGAAAGGCGTGATGCCCTTGTAGCTCTCGCTCAGCGGCACGTCCTTGGCCATGCCGTTGACCACATAGACATTCAGGCCCACCGGGGGCGCGAGCATGCCGAAGCCCACCGTCATGAGCACCATGATGCCGAACCAGATTGCGGTGTGTTCCGGGGTCATCCCCAGGTTCAGCTTCATGATGATGGGGAAGAAGATGGGGATGGTGAGCAGCAGCATCGACAGCTCGTCCATCACCGCACCCAGCACCACATAGAGCAGCAGGATGCCGCCCACCACCATGAGCGGCGCCAGATTCAGGCTCACCACCATCTCGGCGAGCTGGGCTGGCACCTGGGTGCGCGCCAGGGCGGCGTTCATCACATCGGCGCCCATGAAGATCATGAAGATCATGGCCGAACTCAGCGCCGTGGCGTGGAAGCATTCCAGGAACTTCGCCTTGTTCAGCTCGCCCTTGAGCAGCGCCGCCAGAAAGGTGGAGGTGGCGCCCACCGCGGCACCCTCGGTCGGCGTGAAGAAGCCGGCATAGATGCCACCGAAGACGACGATGAAGATGGTGGCGATGGGCAGGATGCCCTTGAGCGACTCGAAGGTGAGCTTCTCGACTTCCTCGCGCTCCGGGGCGTGACCCGGCACCAGGCGGACATAGATCGCGATCGCGATCATGTAGCCGGTCATGGCGATGACCCCGGGGAGCATCGCCGCCGCAAACAGCTTCGCGATGTTCTGCTCGGTCAGGATGGCGTAGATCACCAGTGGCACCGAAGGCGGGATCAGGATGCCCAGCGTGCCCCCGGCAGCCAGCGTGCCGGTGGAGAGCCGCCCGGAGTAACCATGGCGCTTCATCTCGGGCAGGGCCACGCCGGTGATCGTGGCGGCCGTGGCCACCGACGAGCCGCAGATTGCGCCGAAGGCCGCGCAGGCCAGCACGGCGCTCATGGCCAGGCCACCCTTGAACCGGCCCATGACCGCGGCGGCGAAGCGGAACAGCGCCTTGCTGATGCCGCCCTGGGTGGCGAAGTGCCCCATCAGGATGAACAGCGGAATCACCGAGAGGTCGTAGTTGGCCAGACGCGCAAAGGCCAGGTTGTTGATGAAGTTGATGAAGGGCGAGAGGCCCGACTGCAGCACGAAGCCGGCCGCGCCGGCGATGAACATGGCGCCTGCGATGGGCACACGCAGCACCATCAGGGCCAGCATCAGGCCGAAGATCAGCAGGGCGAGCTGGACCGGACTCATCGCGCCTCCTGCGTGTCGGCTGCGAGCTGGCCGAGGGCCTGCGTGCCGGCGATCACCCCGGCCAGCGCCAACGGCAGGCACATGCTGGTCAGCACGATCCAGTCCGGGAAGCCGAGCAGCATCGATGCACCCATGTTCTCCTTGGCGCCGAGCGCAGCCACGCCGCAGCGCCAGGCGATCAGCAGGAAGATGACGGCCATCAGCAGATCACCCGCCCGATCGAGCCGGTGACGGGTGAGGTCGCTGCACCGGGTGGTGAAGAAGTCGACGATGATGTTGCCCCGCCGCAGCTGGCACAGCGGCATGAAGAAGGCGATGGCGCTGCCCGATCCGATGGCGGTGAGTTCGAAGTCACCGATCAGCGCCTTTCCGAAGAAATTGCGGCCGATCACGCTGTAGCAGGTCATCAGCATCAGCGCGATCATGATCAGGCCGCCGATGATGCTGCAGAGTCTGGCGAGTCGCTCCAGGGGGGCCGGTGGCATCATGCTGTCGGTGTCTTGGCGAATCGGGTGAGGGGAGGCACTGCGTTTGAACGCGCGGCCAGCCAGTCGCCGGGCGTGCGTCAGGCCGCTGCGCTCGGTCGACTTCGGCGAGGATAGCAGCCTGCCGCGCCCACGCCCCTTTCCGCCCGGTACAAGCCCCTGCGCTGATCCACCACGGCCATGACCCGATTCCTGTTCCTCGCGATGGCGCTGTTCTGCCTGCCCGTGCATGCCCAGTCCGGGGATGCGATCCTGCGCTTCGTCGCGCTTGGCGACCTGCCCTATGGTCCGCCGGAAGTCTCACAGGCGCCGTACCGGGCCCTCATCGATCGGATCAATGCCGTTCAGCCCGGGTTCTCCATCCATGTGGGCGACTTCAAGTCGGGCTCCACGCCCTGCAGCGACGAGGAGTTTTCCCGCCAGCTGGAGAACTTCCAGCGCTTCGCCGGAGCGCTCATCTACACCCCCGGCGACAATGAGTGGACCGACTGCCATCGCCCGAGTGCCGGTGGCTTTGATCCCCTCGAGCGGCTGGCGACGCTGCGCAAGCGCTTCTTCGTGGCGGGTCGCTCGCTGGGCGCCAGGCCCATCATGCTGGAGAACCAGTCGGTCCTGATGCCGGCCTTCGGCGCCTTCATCGAGAACCAGCGCTGGCAGCATGCGGGTGTGACCTTCGCCACGGTTCACATCGTCGGCAGCAACAACAACCGCGATCCGCGCGAGCCGCGGGCCCTGGCCGAGTTCGACGCGCGCGAGGCTGCCAATGCCGCCTGGATCGCGTCCACCTTCGAGGCGGCCCGCCGTGCCCAGTCCGTGGCCGTGGTCGTCGCCTTCCAGGCCGATGTGTTCGAGTCTGCCCGCCCCTGGGACGACTTCCCGCCGGGCTCCGGTTTCATCCGCAGCGTGGCCCAGACCCTGCTGCCGCTGGCCCGGGACTGGAACAGGCCGGTGCTCGTCATCCACGGGGACACCCACCGATTCAGGGTCGACCAGCCGTTCGCCCTCGAGGGCAAGCCGTTGTTGCAGGTCACCCGGCTGATCGTGCCGGGTGCCCGCGATGTCCGTGCGGTCCGGGTGACTGTCCGCGGGGACGGCGGTTTCGGCTTCGAGATCGTTCAGGCCGCTGTGCCCTGACCGCGCCTTGCCGGCAGGTGCAGGCAATCCTGCACTCAGGCAGGTTTTCGAACTGCAGCCACCTGTCGTTTCAGGGCGAGCGGCGCTAGGCTGCGCGCAAGCCCTGAGTGGCAGCCCTGAGCATTCCCGGGGGCGTCACCAGCCCACGAAGGCGTCACCGAAGGAATCCCGATGGATCCGAGCGTCATCCTGCATGGGCTGGTCGCGGGCTGTCTCTACGCGCTGGCCGGCATCAGTCTGAACATCCTCTATCGGCCAACCAACACCTTCAATTTCGCGCAAGGCGACCTGATCATGATCGGCGCGATGGTCTGCGCCGCGCTGCTGGGCACCACCACGCTGCCCTGGTATCTGTGCGCAGCCCTGTCGATGATGCTCACCGCGGGCATCGCGTGGCTTACCTACTTCGTCGCCATCGCGCCCATGGTCAAACGCAAGCATGGGGTGGGCTGGATCATCAGCACGCTGTCGGTGTCGCTGATTCTGCAGGATCTTGCCGGCAAGCTCTTCGGTCCCGATCCCCGGCCGGTGCCGCCGCCGCCGCCGATCACCACCGAATTCCATCAGATCGGGCCGCTGGAGATCAGCGGCTATCAGGTGATGGTTGTGCTGTTCACCGCGGCCATGGTCGCGGCCACCGGCTATTTCTACACCCGGCGCACCGGCAAGGCGGTCAACGCGGTCGCCGAGGACCGCGAGGCGGCGCTGTTGCGCGGCATCGATCCCAACCGCCTGTCGTGGCTCTCCTTCGTCGTGGGTGGCGTGGTCACCGGCATCATCGGCATCCTGGCTGCGCCCATGCTCTATGCCTCGGTGGCGCTCAGTCCCCTGCTGGTGATCAAGGGTTTCGAGGCGGTCGCCGTGGGCGGAGTAGGCAGCATGCGCGGGGCGGTGCTGGCCGGATGTCTGCTGGGCATCGTCGAGGCGGTGAGCGGGGCGCTGCTCGCGCCGGGCTACCAGCATGCCGCCACCTTCGTGGTGGTGCTGGCCATCCTGCTGGTCAAGCCTGCCGGGCTGATCGGCACCACCACCGCGCGGGTGGTCTGACATGGTCGCCTCTGCACTGCAGCGACGCGGCCCGCTGCCCGCCTACCTCGCCTTCGTCGTTTTGGTCGGCACGCTGCCCCTGCTGGTGCGTGGCGAATTCGTGCTCTTCCTGGGCACCCAGATCGCCATCTACTTCCTGGTGGCGCTCGGCCTGAATCTGCTCTCGGGCTATGGCGGGCAGATCTCGCTGGGGCATGGCGCGCTGTTCGCCATCGGCGCCTACGCCGCAGCGATCTGCATGGTCGATCACAAGCTCTCGTTCTGGCTTGCCGCGCCGATCGCCATCGCCCTGACCGCCGGGGCGGGCGCGCTCATGGCCCTGCCGGCCTTTCGCCTGTCCACCTGGTACTTCGCCCTGATCACGCTCGGCTTCGCCAATGTGATCGGCGGGCTGCTGACCGAGCTGCGCGAGCTCACCCACGGCTTTGCGGGCATCGTCGGCGTGCCCAAGCCGGTGGTGTTCGGCCACACCCTCAGCCAGGGCCAGCTCTACTGGTTCCTGCTGGCGGTGTGCCTGCTGGCCTTTCTGGGCGTCCGCAATCTGATCCATTCCCGCTTCGGGCGCGCCCTGCTCGGGCTGCACGACCACTCGGTGCTGGTGCGCGGCGTGGGCGCCTCGCTGGTGCGCCTGAAGATGCAGGCCTTCGTGATCAGCGCCGGTCTGGCCGGTCTGGCCGGCACCTTCATGGCTGTGCACAAGACGGTCATCACACCCGATGATTTCCCCACCGACCTCTCCACCTTCTTCCTGCTGGTGGTCGTGCTGGGCGGGATGGCCCGCCTGCATGGCGCGCTGGTCGGCACCCTGATCTTCTTCATCGTGCCCGAGCTGCTGGCCGAGCTGCACGACTGGCGGCTGCTGATCTACGGCACCTCGCTGCTGCTGCTGATCCTGTTCGCGCCCTCGGGCGTGGCGGGGGGCATCGAGAACCTGGTGCGCAAGCGGCGCGCCGCCCGTGCCGGCCCGGTGACCGACGAGCCGGCAGCCGGCGCCAGCCTGCATGCCATCCAGGGTGCGGCGCTCGAGGTCTCCGCGGTGTCCAAGCGCTTTGGCGGCATCGCGGCGCTCTCCGATGTGTCGCTTTCCCTTCAGCCCGGCAGCGTGCACGCCATCGTCGGGCCCAACGGCTCGGGCAAGACCACCCTGCTCAACCTGATCAGCGGCTACTACCCGATTGAAGACGGCATACG